>NZ_JAEQCX010000026.1:82577-193772 GCF_020738035.1 Microcoleus sp. PH2017_28_MFU_U_A | reverse complement strand
GGATTATGGTAATTTATTTGCTTTCTATTATGCCATCAACTTAGTCAGACAGACAATTGTCTGAGTATTTATACTGATTGCAAAAGTGGGATGCTCCCCAACGTACCTGCTCAAAAATAAAATGCTAAGTCTTTAATTATAAGAGACGATTCCCTACGATCGCACCAGCAACTCCCCAAATCGAATACCTACTCTAGATACCAACCTCCCGGTTCAACCTCCAAATCCAGCATTGTTTTGAAATCAGCCAAATAGTTGAACATTTCCGAGTTCAAATAATTCTCTTCATTTTTGAGTCCGCCCTGCCACACCTTTTTATCGAAGGTTCCGACAACAAAATAGTCATTTCCGATCGCCTGCGGTGCGATTTTCTGCAAGCCTAATATCAATTCTGCCTCCAATTCATCTTGATGCGCCATAATTAACTCGCATTTAGAGCAGTAGCGACAGGTTTTTCCCTGTATGAGTGGGCCCAGGCCCTCAATCCAGATAAACAAAGCAAATTTCCGCAGATGTGTCAGTTTTTCACACTTCGGACATTTGCTCAACCGGATATCGCTATACGGGTTCAGCATGAAGGAATATCGAGGTTTTAATTTGCCAATGTAAGTTTTAGACTTAGCCATCGCAGTAATCCCTGGAAAAATCAATGATTTAATGTTAGCAGCAAGACATTCGATCGGAGATAAGATGCAATCTTTGTTGCTTTTTGTATAGGCCCGATTGTCGATCGCGTTGCTCCTGATAAATACGATTTACTAGGAGGGTGGATTGCATTGCTGGGCGTTTTGGTGATTATGTACGCACCTCGCCGCTAGCAGCCGGAACCCGGGGAATCATACCATTTTCAATTATTGTAGAATGCAGCGGTATCGAAAAGTCGATCGCGCTCTGGACTTGTTCGCAAAGTCGATCGGCTAAAATTAAACTTGAACTCGGGCGCAGGAGTAGCTATGCAAAAAGTAGCAGTATTTGGCAACACCGGAGGCGGTAAATCCACTCTCAGCAAGAGATTATCGGACATCACTGGATTGCCCCTTCACATCTTAGACAAGATTCAATATCGATCGGGCGGCGCTGAGGTTCCAAAGGAAGATTTTAAGCGCGCCCATCAAGAAATTTTGCAGACTGACAGATGGGTTATTGACGGGTTTGGTTGCATAGAAACCCTCTGGCTGCGACTTGATGAGGCGGATACCCTGGTTTTTATCGATCTACCGCTATACGTGCATTTCTGGTGGGTGACTAAAAGACTGATGTCGGGTTACTTTAAACCACCCGCAGGCTGGCCGGAAAACACCCCAATATTAAAGAGTTCGCTTACCAGTTACCGCGTGCTTTGGTTGTGCGACAAATATTTGAACCCAAAATATCGCGAATATATCGATCGGGCACGAAGTACCAAAAATGTTTATCACATCACATCGACTGAGCAGATTTCGCAATTTTTTGAATCAATTGAAAATGAGTTTAACTTTGAAAATGGTGCAGCAGCCTCACAAGCGGACTAAAATTCTATCATCGTCGATCGAACTTGGAAATTATTGGCGAACTTCCTCGATAGTTTGTGCTTTGAAAGTCACTACATAGGCATAGAAAGCTTTGCGATCGTCTCTGTAGGTGAGAATGTATCGCTTTAATTTGCGATCGCTAATTCCAGCATAATTGACGTTATTCATGGCTCAATATTCCCATCTATTTATAATATAGTATCAAGGGCGATCGCTCTGCGAAAATACTCCTCTTTCGTTCGATCGAAGGCAAATCGAGGGCGATCGTATCCTATTTTTCTCACCTCCTCACTCAGGCGGGCCAAAGCGATCGGGCAAGTCATCAAGAGTTAACCCACGCGATCGCAAAAAATTTGCCAAAGCTTTCATTTGGGCAATTGTGAATGTCGGCACGTTATCTCCGGCTTAAGAGCGACTCACAGTCCGTACCGATGTCCCAATTTGCCGAGCAAATTCTTCTTGGGACATTCCTAACTCATCTCTCAGTTTTTTAAGCAGTGATTCGCCAGCTTCTTCTTGAGGTTGTCTTCGCTTTGTCATAATACCGGGTACGATCGCCCTGAAAGCGATGGTTTTCTAATCTTCATTTTCCTTCACAGCGATCGGTCCGAAATCATCGGGAATTTCCAGGGCTGATTCAATTTGTAGCAATCGCATGATGGTTTTCCACTGCCGAGGCGTTGGTTTTGCTTCTGTTTCGCCGGAAATCCACCGCTGATAAGTTCGCAAGGGGATACCGCACTGCACCGCAAATTCCGCCTGAGAAAGCTGCGTCCGCTCAATTCTCAGCGTCTCTATTGGTGAATCACTATCTTGAGGCCTTCTGTCTTTTTTCATAAAGATTTGGCGCGTCATATTGACATACGATATTTGGCGCGTCATAATGGCGTTAAAGTAACTAAGAGAGGACAAACCACTAAAAGCTAGTTAGGGGTTAACTTGTCCTGCCTTTCTAGTGTCTCATTTTGCTCGCAATCTATGACAGAACAACGATGAACTACAAACAACAACTTTACCCGTGGGTGATTTACCGTCACTTGCCCAACCTGCAACGCCTGACTGTGGCGCGTTTTCGCCGCCGAAACGACGGCGAGGAACACTTGCGGATTATCAAAAGATTGCTGCCGCAAGTGGAGTTTGCGATCGCCTTTGAGGTGAATTCGCAGCAGCTAACAAATTGTGCAAGATAATATAAGAGCGATCGCACTTTGGGAATAAAAGGGCGATCGCATTTCCCAGAATTGTAAATTGAGATATAATAGAGAGCAAGCAAAAACTCTTACAACCAAGTCTATGTTTACTTATAGCAAGGTACTGAATCAAGTTAAAAGCCTCACGCTTGCAGACCAACTGCGGTTATTAGAAGACTTGAAAAAAATGATTCAGTTACGAGAAGAAGTTGCAGAAGATGATGAAGTGATTTCAGCAGAAGAAATAGCAGAGAGTGAAGCTGCTTGGCAAGATTATAAAGCTGGTCGCGATCGGGGGATATCCTCCCAAGAACTCAAACGGAAGCTATTTGGAGAAAAACATTGACTGACTACATTCTCCTGAAAGCAGCAGAACGCTATTTATCGCGAATGCAACCGGATGACCAAGTACGAATTGTCAAGGCTTTAGATACTTTAGTAAGTGACGATAGAGGGCTTGACATTAAGCAACTTAAAGGTCGTCCTGAATTAAGGCTGCGAGTGGGTAAATATCGGATACTTTTTGCAGAAGACAGCGAAAACCAAGTATATGTTGTGACTGCGATTAATTCTAGGGGGGATGTTTACAAATAAGGGCGATCGCATTTCCCTAGCTCCTAAATTGCTATAATAACAATCAGCCAAAAAATCTCAACATAAAGCCTATGTCTACTTATAGCGAGGTACTGAGTCAGGCTCAAAGTCTCACTCCTGACGAGCAACAGCAGCTTTTAGAAGTATTGTCAGCATTGATGCGCGATCGCCTAACAACCCATATTCAGGGTAGCAGTGAAAGATTGTCCAGGAAAAATTTAAAGAGATGGCGCGGTTTTTTGCCGTATCGTGTGGATGCTTTGGAATTCCAGTTGCAACTTAGAGCAGAATGGGATGAGCAAGAGAGGAAAGAAAAGGGGCGAGGCAGTCATCAAGAGCTATAATAATAAAAATAAAGAATAGTTGATATTAGCTATGCAGCGAATATTTCAGGCTATATTGAAGGGAAACCTTTTAGAATGGGCTAATGAGGTTCCAAAACAGGGCGATGAGCCTGTCAAAGTTTACGTTACTTTGCAAGAAGAGCGATCGACTTTAAGTGCTGAGCTTCGCCGTCAGAGAATAGTTGAAATATTGGAAAAAATTGCAGCAAGTAATGTCTTTGCTGATATTATCGATCCTGTGGAATGGCAGCGAGAATTGCGTCAAGATCGTCCACTTCCCTGGTAGGGATGAATAATATCGCACTTTTGGGAAAAAATGGCGATCGGCTCGCTGGTGAAAAGAGACAAGTTGCGATCGCCTACTTGATGACTTAAAATAGAAGAGACATAGAGCTGCGTGGTCAAAATGGACAGAATCTCCGTCAACCCTCAAATTCACTTCGGTAAGCCTTGCATAGTGGGTACGCGCATTACTGTACAGAGCGTTCTCGAATTACTAAATGAAGGGCTTTCTTTTGGAGAAATTATCCAAGATTACTATCCAGATTTGGAAATGGATGATATTCGGGCGTGCTTGCGGTATGCGATCGCACTGGTGGCGGCGGTCGATGTGCATTTGACATTAGCTTAAATTATGAAATTTCTGATAGACTAAGATGTGTACGCTGTCACCACAAAGTTTTTGATTGATGCAGGACATGATGTAATTGTGGTCGCTCAAATGGGTCTAGCGCAAGCAAGTGATGAAGAAATACTGAGAGTAGCCCAAACAGAAAATCGCATCCTGGTTACGCGAGACAGAGATTACGGAATTCTTGTTTTTGTGAGGGCGATCGGAACAGGTGTGATTTACCTTCGAGTCTTACCTAAAATGGTGAATGAAGTTCATAAGGAACTAGCAGGAGTTATAGAAAATTACTCTGAAGTAGAACTAAAAGGGTCATTTGTCGTTGTAGAACCTGATGGACATCGGTTCAGAAAACCTCTGAGATAGGGAGTTAATTAGTTTGGTCTTGGAATAAAAGGGCGATCTAACTTTGGTGAATTTCAGACTATCTGGTATAATTAAACAGGTAGCTCTAATAATTTTCAACAGCTATGAACTATGAAAACTCAAGAACTTCGCCAGAACCTTAAGCAATCGATAGATAGCTTATCTCCTGAACGGCTGCTCGTTGTGGCTGATTTTTTAGCTTATTTAGCAGAACGTGAAAGCAATGAAGCTACGGTGGAATTATTGAAAATTCCCGGTTTTATAGAAGCATTTAATAAAGCCCAAAAGGATGTAGCAGCAGGTAAGGTGACGACCGTTGAGCAACTCAAACGAAAATACTGATGAAAATCTGAATTTTTATTCAGTGGTTCTTAGCTTTGATGCTCAGGAGTTTTTTGAAGAAGCATCAGCTTCTTTACAACGCAAGCTAGATCGATGTTTTGAAATGTTGAAAACTGACCCTCGCAGTCATCCAAATATTAAGCAACTCAAAGGCGACTTAGCTGGATACTATCGCTATCGCGTTGGAGATTATCGGGTTGTTTATGACATTGATGAGGAGCAAAAGCGGGTGGTTGTGACTGTTATTGCTCATCGTCGTGAAGTGTATTAGGGCGCAATGCAGGGAAGATAAGGGCGATTTCCTACGGGATAGCTGCGATCGCGCGCAGTCCCCTCGATCCTAAATTGCTATAATGACAATCAGCCCAAAAATCTTAATGCAGAGTCTATGTCTACTTACAGCACGGTACTGAATCAGGTTCTCAAACTTGCACCAGATGAGCAAATGCGACTCATCTCTGAATTGTTTACACATATTCGTCAACGGGTGATTCTATCACCCAAGCGCAGTATTTTAGAATTATCAGGTTTGGGTAAGGAAATTTGGCATGGGATTGATGCTCAAGAATATGTCGATCGGGAACGAAATTCATGAAATGGATAGCTCAGTTACAGAGACAACTGTACTAAAGTTGCTATTATTTATCGATAATCCCACAGACTAGGAGATTAAGATGCAAGTCAAAGATATGACAGTTGAGCAACTGCGGGACTTGATTCGACATACCGTTGAACAGTGTTTAGAAGAATATTTGGGCGATGCTGATGCAGGTTTAGAAGTTAAGGAAGAAGTCAAGCTGAAATTGTTAGAGTCAATGAAGCGCAAGCAAGCAGGAGAAAGCAGCATCGAAGCTGGGGAAGTTTATCGAAAACTTGGCATGAAGGCGATCGCACTTTAGGAAGATAAGGGCGATTCCCTACGGGATAGCTGCGCTTCACTCACTTCTCTCGATACTAAATTGCTATTCTGATGTACTACTTTAATGATGAACTGAAAGTATAGCCTATTTTTGCTGCCACACTGCAATTGTACTATCCTTACTGCCACTAATCAGAGTACGCCCGTCGGGACTGAAAACTACTGAAGTAACTGCTGCGGAATGTACGCGCTCCTTAAAAATATCTTTCTTACTTTGGAAATCCCAAATTTGGATATTACCGCCGTAGTCTCCAGTTGCAAACAAATTCCCATCAGAGCTAAAAACTACTGATGTAATGTCATAATCGAATTCCAAAACATTAGAATTATCGCCTGTTTTTACATTCCAAAACTTGATTGTGTGGTCATCACTTCCACTAAGAAGCGTTTGACCGTCTGGACTAAAAGCTAGTGAATTAACAGGCAGTGAATGTCCTTGAATAAGTATAACTTGTTTGTGAGTTCGTAAATTCCAGAGTCTAACTTCTCCCTTGCTGTCCCCACTAGCAAGAAACCAATTATTCAAATCAACAGCCAGACATTTTACCTGCCCAGCATGGCTTGACAGTGTACCAATTTCTAGCCCTTCTGCTCTAGCATCTAACAACTTAATCCTACTATCAGCACTCCCAATAATAACTGTTTTACTATCGGGGGTAAAGGCTACTGATGTAACTCTATGAGCCAAACCTATTCCTAAGTTTCCTATATCTTTAGGTTCCTTTGTATCCAAGTGCCACACTTTGACTTTATTTTGATCTAGGCTCTCAATCATAGCAGTTGTAAGGAAATGCCCTGTGGGGTCGATCGCGATCGGAGTGGGATACCCTCCTGTCAGCCCCCTTAAATTTGACAAGGAATAGAGTTCTTGTTTGTCCTGCACACTCCAAACAACAATTTTGCGATCGCCATATCGGATAGCAATATTTTTTCCATCTGGAAAAATTGCAATAGAGTGAATTGCACCTTCAAAACGTTGTGGTTCTGGATACAGGCGCTCCCACTTAGTAGCTGCAACCTTATTACCTGCGACGTAAGGCTTAAGTTTGTTATATTTTAAACCCGTTTCTTCTCCTTTGCTCTGCAATGTAAAAGAGTCTGAAGCAACAGCAGAAACCGAATCCTCAGCCTCCCAAAACTTACTATAATCTCCTAAAACCCGCTTGTGAGCTTCTTCCAGATTGTTCGCAGTCGTCACAATATTTGGCACTATTCCTTTTAGAGCGATGCCTTCTATTAAATAAATTTCTCTACCAAAAAGGTCTTTGAGAACGCCGTTACCTGAAATGCCAGTATCTTCTGCTATTGCCTCTATTACTCGGAAAATCAAAGTTATATCTCCGACTTTAGAGTTATGAATTTCTCGGTAGAATGCTGTTCCTTTTTCCGTCAAGTCTCCTTCTGTTACTCTAGCAAGTAAACCAGCTATACCAGACTCACACATGAAATTTGGGGCGACCACTGTTCGGTAGTCAAGAGACTGATTACAACCAACCAAAAAACTCCAAGCTGTAGTATTTTTCATGGCAATTTTAAATCTGATTCGGGAAAGTTGCGAATAAGGTCATTTTGAACAGATAGGAAACAATTAAGAGCGTATTTGAATGCCGTTTCTTCATCCTCTACTTTTTTGAATAATTCTTCTCGTTCCTTGCTTAACTCTTCGGATCTTTTATCTGCTGCTTCTTGCTTTTGCTTGGCTGGTGCTTCCGCATATTCACTAGCAAATTCAACCATCTTTAGGACTACATCCTGCAAGGCTGTATATTTTCTAGGTAGGAATAAGTCCCCTAGGATAGGTAGGATGTCTTGCGCTGCTTTTAGCCCTCCGCCAACAACTTGACCCACTTGCTCCCACCATTTTAGATTTGCCTTAACTTCGATCGGACTGTTAAGTTCTTCTCTCATTTTGTCTATGGCCTCTTTGCAATCAGCTTGAATTAAATCGGGCAGGATGCAAGCTAAAGGAATTTCTACTTGAAAGGGTTGGGGCAATATGTTCAGATTTTTTTCCATACTGCCATCTGGTTTCATAGTAACAAAGTCTTTACCCACTGCACTCACAGGAATTAATCTAATTGGTTTTCCAGCCTTGTTATAATTAAAGACTAAATTTTTAAAATGTGGAATTTCTTTCAGCAAACAATCCCGTATCTGTTCGAGGGTGTATTTCTTTTCTACAATATCCCACTTGCTGATTATAAAATGGATCGGCTTGCCAGTTTTTTGCATGATGCTGAGAATTCTAGGTAGCTCGTTGACTGCCCACTTTTGGCCTAGTTTTTCATTTTGCATCAACGCACAAAGTCTTTGACCATCCAGCAAGCCAAGTAAAGCATCTGCTTTCTTGACTTGCTCATCAAATTTCGGATCATCTTCGTCTGTCTGGTCAGTTAACAAACCACCTGCATAATCTAAATAGGTGAACTTGCAAGCTGGATAGATAGGCAGATCCTTCGTTTGTACGCGACAAGTGAAAGTCCATTCTGATACTTCGCTGCGTCGTGTTCCAAGTGGCCACTTTTCTTCAAAAGCTATTTGTGTATAAATATCGTGTAATTGTTTGCTTTTTTCTACACTTTCAAGCTCCAGAAAAAAGCCTCCTTCCCCTTGGGTACATAACTGATTGTACATACTAGCTAAAAATACCGTTTTGCCTGAGCCACGTGGCCCTAGCATGAGGACTGTATAAGTATTCATACTTGACCAGTTAGAGGAATAATGAAGAATTATTAAGTATTTGTATATATTGTCTCGCAAAAGGTAACTCTTGTATATCGGTAATGTCGGGACTTTCCTCAGACAAGCAGATCGGAAATATCGGAATCTTGTCGGAAATGTCGGAATCTTGTCGGAAATGTCGGAAAGATCGGATATAATATGACAAATCGCAGCACACGACTTACCTATGGAAATCGCAGAAGTCTTAAAACTCGCCGACGAACTAATCTTCGCGAAGACGGGAGAACATATAGACTATCTGCAAAAAGCTATCCTTGAAGGGACATTCCAAGGTCGGACATACCCACAAATTGCTGAAGCCACTCATTCCAGTGAAGGTCATACTAGAGATATCGGTTCGGAATTATGGCAAATACTCTCAAAGGGATTCGGAGAAGAGATTACTAAAAGAAATTTTAGAGCAATTTTTAAAAAAGCAAATTTTAACAATTATCAATCAACTATCGGTAGCGATAATATAACAGTTAATAACGTCAATATTTGCCAAGAAAGGGCGAGAAGTCCAACAGAACCGCAAAACTCCCAACCAACTCCTAAACAACTCCACATAGACTTAGGCGACGCACCCGAAATATTCACCTTTTTCGATCGCACTTCTGAACTCTCCACCCTCGAAAACTGGATAACGCGCGATCGCACACGCCTCATCGCACTCCTCGGAATCAGCGGAATCGGCAAAACAACCCTCTCCCTAAGCCTAATCGACCAAATTAAAACCCAATTCGATTACGTCATCTATCGCAGCCTCCGCTTTTCCCCAACCCTCGATGCAACCCTCACCAACCTGCTGCAAATCTTTTCCCAACCATCCGAAATTCCCCAAAACATCGAAACCAAAATTTCCCAACTCCTCGATTACCTGCGAAAATATCGATGTCTGATTGTCCTCGATGACGTACAGATGCTTTTTAGCAGCGGACAACTAGCAGGACAATATAAAACTGGATATGAAGATTATCAGTTATTTTTTAAACTAATTGCCGAAGTATGTCATCAAAGTTGTTTGATATTGAATAGTTGGGAAAAACCCAGAGAAATTGCTAGATTATCAAAAGATAATCATCCCGTGCGATGTTTTGAATTGGGAAGTTTGGGAGTCGCAGCTAAAGAGATTTTGAACTCCCAAAAGTTATCCGATGAGGAAACATGGGAAACTTTGATTGATATTTATCAAGGCAATCCTCTGTGGTTGGAGTTGACTGCAACCCTGATTCGAGAGTTATTTGGGGGGAGAGTTGCGGAGTTTTTGCAGTGCGAAATGCCGATTTTAGATGAATCGCTGCAATTTCAATTATCTCAACCTTTTGGGCGTTTGACTCCGGCAGAGTTGGCAGTGATGATTCACCTGGCTAATCAACCTGAACCCGTTGGTGTGTCGCAATTTTTCAACAAAATACCATTTTCCCCGTCAGAAATAGTCAATGCAGTGCGATCTCTGGGAAATCGGTTTTTATTGGATGCAATAGAAGATGAAAAGATAACTTTGTTTAGTTTGAATCCCGTGATGAAACAGTATGTGCAAAGATGAAACGGCGGTTGAAACCGCGTCTACACAAACGAAGTCCGCCTCCGCGGACTGAAGAAAATAAGATAATTTCAACTGCCCGGTCTTCTTCAACCCGCGGAGGCGGGTTTTGTCTGTATAGACGCGGTTTCAACCGCCGGGTATTATGCCGTGTTCGTATCCGTGCTCGCGCCGGAGGTGGCACTACCGTTTCCCTAGGGTAGCTGATTCTGTAAGCGCGATCGTACCCACTCTCTAAACTCTCTAATTCTCGCATTCTCTCCCTTTTCTGAGTCTAAATTCATAAACTGTGCGAGTTCTTTGACAGGAAACGAGGCAAATGCCAAACTCGTTTCCGACTCGGCATAACCCGTATCAGTTAAAATGTTAATTATTAGTTTTCCTTTCTTCCAAATCCAAACTTCCGGCACTTTAAGTTCCGCATAAACCGCCATTTTATTAATAGATGAGCTAGTCAAATCCATTTCCACAACTAAGTCTGGCGGCGGGTCATTTTTGAGATCGATAGTTAACTTTCCCCGCATTAAAGCTTCATTTTGGATATAAAAACATTCATCAGCTTCGTTGCCAGCTTTTTTCGGTTCCGAACGCCAAGTAGATGATTTTAATCCGATAATTTCAATCCCAATTTCCTCAGAAAGTGCTACAATTAGCCGCCCGAGAGTCCAGCTATACCTCTCATGTTCTGGTAAAGGTACCATGAGTTCTAAAGTTCCCTGATAGTAAGTCATGCGCGGCGTTGAACGTTCCGCAAATATTTCTAACAAGTGTTCGTAGGTTTCCCAACTGATATCATGTAAAACGAGGTGAGAACCTGCAAGCTCTTCTTTACTGTACGTCAGGGTTTGAACCATTGCCAATACTCCACGAGAACTTTAACTCTATTTTACTCTATTGAACATTGGACAGGTGCGATCGCACTTTACCAAATCGACTCAAGATTCAGCACAAATCCGGGGAGAACATCTTCACCTGATACAGTGACTGGAGATTCTAACACTTCAACTTCTTGATTCGGACGATAAATTTCTACTTGTCGAGACTTGCGATTAATTAACCAACCTAAAACAGCACCATTATCTCGATACTCTTTCATCTTATCCTGAGTTTCTTTCAAACTATCACTGGGAGACATTAACTCGACGACGAAATCAGGACAAATTGGGGGGAATTTCTTTTGTTGTTCGGGAGTCAAAGCATCCCAGCGTTCTAATTTTACCCAAGAAGCGTCAGGCGCTCTATTTGCATTATTAGGAAGTTTAAAACCTGTTGAAGAGTCAAACACTTTACCCAGTTTTTTTTGCTGATTCCAAATCCAAATCTGTGCCGTTAATCCTGCATTGCTGCTTCCAGTTTCTCCTCCTGCTGGTGACATGATAATTAATTCTCCCTTAGCCGTGCGTTCCAATCTAATATTTTCATTCTCCTGACAGAGTTGAAAAAACTGCTCGTCTGTCAGCTTGATAATGGGGTTTAGGTTGAGGGTGAGGGTAGTCATAGCGGTATTTTATCGTGGCTAAACGACCTTTATTAAGGATTGTAGCATTATTGAGTGAGTTGTGAGGGCGATCGTGCTTCGTAAGTAATGCTTTTGCTAAATGGTAAACCACAGGAATTGATACAGCATGATCCAGAGGATAATCCACATTTATTCACTGCTTTTTACGTGATGTTCAACATAAGACCGCAGCACAGCATTCATTAAAGATTGATAACCTTTCCCTTGACTTTTAAACCAATCTAATACATCGCGATCGACTCTTAAAGAAATAGCTTGTTTTGTTAGCGGTTTTACCAGTTTAGCTGTTTCCCAAAAACTCGCATCTAACTCAGAAATATCAGAGGTATCGATCGCAGATTCTGGAATATTTTCTAATTCTTCAAGTCGTTTGGGCGAGATAGTCATATTCAAATGTCAGCATACTGTATATACAAAACGTATCTACTCATAGGATAGCATAAAGGGCGATCGCCTGTGATGCTATTTCAAGTACGCAAACATCGATCGACCTTTCGGTTGTGGAATAGGGCGACCCAGTGCGTTAGCCGTTTCTATCCACTCCTGCATAATAATCTCTAGATTCTGCACTGCTTCTTGATAATTTTCCCCATCAGCAGCACATCCCGGCAATTCAGGTACTTCTGCAATAAATGTCTGGTCTTCCTCACTCCAGTAGATGATGACTTCGTACTTCATTAGGGGATTTTACCTCACTCAAAAAGGTCGATCGGGTTTCTGTTAATTATTTCTCGTTGTTTTGTGCTAATAGCTGCCATATTTTAAGTCACAATTACAAAATAATTTCGAGTAATGCTTTGGCTAAATGGTAAACCACAGGAATTGATACAGCATTACCCAATTGATGTTTTGCTGTAGTTTCATTTTCAGAAATTTTGAACCATTCGGGAAATCCTTGCAATTTTGCGTAATCCTGTGCAGTTAGAGGTTGAAAGTTTTTCTTTTCATAAATTTCCCTAATAAATGTTTCTTTATATGCTACTGGTTCTTGACATTGAATCGAGATTGTTGCCACAAAGTCTCTAGTTCCAGTTGCGGTTAAAGTTGCGATCGCCTCTGCATGAGGTAAGAAAATTTTAGAAATGCCGTTAATCCCTGAAGATATTTTAGAATTCACAAAATCATAGCCTTTCTCATCTACACTCCGCAAAATTTCCTTGTCAACTAAGTTGTCAATTTCTGTTTGTTTCAACTCAGGAATTAGTCTTGCTAACACTTTGAATCCCAAAGGATTACCGTCCTTTTCTCCATAAATATTTTTTCTCCTATTTTTCATAATCGTTTGACAAATTAATTTTTCCCTGATAGTTGTTTCGATTAAATCCCAAGAATGGATGGTAGTATGTCCATCTCTAATATCAGTAAATAAGAAAAAGTCATTTAATTCATCTAGCTTTTGAAATCTGCCTCTGGAACCCGGTATTTTGCCATCAAATAAAACGGTTGGTGAAAATTTTTGCTTCCTAAAATTGCTACGCTGAATCCCCGGTATCACATCATAAAGCTTGATCGCGCGATCGATTGGTTTAGGAAATGTAAATCCCCAGCCTCTTTCTAGATCATTCCTAATGCCAACTATAAACATTCTATCTCTATCTTGCGGTAATCCAAAATCATAGGAATTTAGCACTTCGTATTTGACAATATAACCAGATGATGTTAAATTATTAATTATATATTTCAAGCTTTCTATATTTCTTGGTTCGGTCAAGCCTTTGACATTTTCAAATATAAAAGCTTTGGGACGATTAGCTTTTACTACTCTAAATACATCTGTCCATAACTTGCCTCTTGGGTCGTCCAAACCTTGCATTTTACCTGCAATCGACCAAGGTTGACAAGGAACACCACCGACTAATATATCTATCGGAAAAGGCAATTGATTTAGATTGGTAATATCCCCTAAATATACTTC
Organism: Microcoleus sp. PH2017_28_MFU_U_A; assembly: GCF_020738035.1. Classification (NCBI taxonomy): domain Bacteria; kingdom Bacillati; phylum Cyanobacteriota; class Cyanophyceae; order Oscillatoriales; family Microcoleaceae; genus Microcoleus; species Microcoleus sp. PH2017_28_MFU_U_A. The sequence goes on along the minus strand of NZ_JAEQCX010000026.1, from coordinate 180,177 downwards.
ATCTGAATTGGCATCTTTAATAAAATTATCTCGATAAACTTGAATGGCTTTTTTGTCAATTTCTGAATAGCCTAAGCATTTACAGCCTAATTCTTCGAGAGGAATTCTGAAGCCACCAATCCCAGCAAATAAGTCTACGAACGTTAATTGCGATCGGGCAGTTTTAAGAGAATTTGGATTGAATAGATCGAATAATTCAAGTTGTTGAGCATACATAGTTGGATTCATTTTGTTATGACTGAATTTAGGCATAATATTGTGGATTTGGGCAGGCCCGAAAGCCTGCCCCATACTATCCTATTCTACCCCCTCAATCCGGTCTTCCACCTCCTGATAAAGTTCACGCAACCTGTCCAAATTACTCTCCGAAGTCTCCCAATAACCCCGGCCATTCACCTCCAGCAAAGTGCTGACAATCTTGCGGAAAGAATGAGGATTCAGATTCAGCAAACGCTTCTGCATCTCCTCATCTTGGATAAACGTACCGTTCACATCCTCATACACCCAATTATCCACCGCGCCCGCAGTCGCACTCCATCCAGTCGTATTCACCAGACGCTTAGAAATCTCCCGCACGCCTTCATAACCGTGCGATAACATCCCTTCGTACCACTTCGGATTCAGCAGCTTAGTCCGCGAATCTAAACGCACGGTTTCTGATAGCGTCCGTACCTGCGCGTTCGCTGTGGTGGTATCAGCAACAAAGGATGTTGGTTTCTTGCCATCTGCGCGCAAACTGCCGATCAATTTAGTTGGATCGGAGTCGAAATAGTGCGATACGTCGGTTAGCGAAATCTCGGCAGAATCTAAGTTCTGGAAGGTGACTTCCGCAGTTTTTAAGGATGATTCAAAAATCTGCCTGTCTTGTTCCATTGTTCCTGGGTTGTCGGAAGAAAAGGCGAAGGATTTGCGAGTTAGGTACATTTCCTGCAACTCAGCTTCGCTTTCCCAGGTGCTGTTTTCTACGGCTAAGTTGACGTTAGATGAATAGGAACCAGAAGCATTGGAAAAGACGCGGGTTGCTGCTTGTCGCAGGTTGATTCCCATTTCTTCGGCTTGCTTCAAGGCGTGTTTGCGGACGAAGTTCATTTCTAAGGGTTCGTCGGCTTCCGCTGCCATTTTCACGGCTTTATCTAACAAATTCATTTGGTTGATGAACAAGTCGCGGAAGACGCCGGAACAGTTAATTACTACGTCGATTCGAGGCCGTCCCAACTCTTCTAAAGACAGCAATTCCAGTTTGTTTACCCGGCCTAAAGCGTCGGGTACTGGCTTCACTCCCACCATCCACATTACTTGGGCGAGGGATTCGCCGTAAGTCTTGATGTTGTCGGTTCCCCAGAGCACAACGGCGATGGTTTCGGGATAGTTGCCGTCGTTATCAGTGCGCTGTCTTTCTAATAGCCGATCGACTACAACCTTAGCAGACTTAATCGCCCCAGTCGTGGGGATTGACTGCGGGTCCAAAGCGTGCATATTCTTGCCAGTCGGCAAAACATCCGGGTTGCGAATCGGATCGCCGCCTGGGCCGGGGATAATGTATTCGCCCTCTAGCGCGCGCAACAGTGCGCCTAATTCGTTGTCGGCGCAAACTTGCTGCAAGCAGAATTCGAGATACTCAAACAGCGGTTTAATCAGGTCTACATCGACTTTTTTGTAACCCGCTGCGTGCAAGGATTCAATCCAAGGTGTTTTCTTGCCCATGTTGAAGAAATTCAACTTGGAAACCAGGGAAACTCGACCCTCAGCATCGGTTTGTTCTTTCACTAAAGCGGTGACGGCATCGCGACAGGCTAAGGTGATGTTTTGTAGCAATTCAACATCTGCTAAAATGCCTTTGTCGTTGTTCGTGTAGATGTCGTCAATATTCCGATCGCAACTTAGAGCAATAATCCGCGACAAACTGACTAATCCGTCTTCTTCGCGGTCTAAATTGGCAATGTTGACGAGAGTTGCGATCGCCTCTTCCGCAGTCGGTGGCTTCCCAACAACGTGCAAACCACAAGGTAACAACCGCGATTCAATCTCCATCAACTTGCGGTAAACCAAGCCAACTAAATTGTCCCGATCCTCCGCAGTCATGCCCGCAGCAACGCCTCTTTCCTGTTCCGGAGGTAAGGTGATATCCTTGTCCAAATTGACCAAACGGCATTTTTCGACGATCGCATCCACGATCGGCACACCCCGGCCCGTATCCTTCAAAGTTTGATAGGAAGCAATCAACTCGCTGAGTTCCTGCAAACCTTTGTACAAACCAGCATTTTCTGCCGGAGGAGTCAGATAGCTGATGGTTTCAGCATAACTGCGGCGCTTAGCAATTGTTGCCTCGCTGGGATTGTTGGCGGCGTAATAATAAAGGTTAGGAATCTTGCCGATCAAACTGTCGGGATAACAATCGATAGACATTCCCATCTGCTTACCAGGCATGAATTCTAGGGAACCGTGAGTGCCAAAGTGCAGCACCGCATCCGCACCCCAAATGCGCTCTAAATAAGTGTAGTAAGCAGCAAAACCGTGGTGCGGACTTGCAGAACGAGAGAATAACAACCGCATCGGATCGCCTTCATATCCAAAGGTAGGTTGCACTCCGATAAATACGTTGCCGAAATGTTTGCCGAAAATCAGCAAATTTTGTCCGTCGCTGTTCAAATGCCCAGGAGGCGGGCCCCAATTTTCTTGCAAACGTTCCGAATAAGGAGTGAATTCTTCGTATTCAGCTACGGACATCCGGTAAGCAATATTTAATTCCGGACTTTGGTATTGGGCTGTTGCGTCGTGGATGACTTCTTGCATCAGTTTTTCGGCGGAATCCGGCAGTTCTGGCAAGTCGTAACCGTTACCTTTTAGGGCTTTCAATACTTCGTAAATTGAGCCGAAAACGTCCAAGTAAGCGGCAGTTCCCACGTTGCCTTTGTCGGGCGGAAAACTGAAGACTGTGATCGCAACTTTTTTATCTAATTTTGGTTTGCGCCGCAGCATTGCCCATTTCATGGCGCGCTGGGAAATTGCCTCAATTCGATCTTGTAGCGCGATCGCCTTTCCAGTTGCGCCATCTCTACCCGACAAAATAATTGGTTCGATCGCACCATCCAACTCAGGAATCGCCACTTGCAAAGCAACTTGAATCGGGTGCAAGCCCAAATCGCTATTTTCCCACTCTTCCGTCGTTTGGAAAACCAGCGGCAAAGCCACCATATAAGGGCAGTTGAGCTTTTTCAAAGTCTCGATCGCCTTTGGGTGATCTTGTTTCGCCGGGCCGCCAACCAACGCAAAACCAGTCAGAGAAACTACCGCATCTACGATCGGCAGCGGTGCCACACCTTTGGGCCCAACTTCCAAGAAAAAGCTTTCAACCGGTTTCGAGAAGTCCAAACCGCCTGCAAAAATCGGTAACACCCGCGCCCCCATTGCCTCCAATTCCTGCACAATTGCTACGTAGTGTGCGTCATCTCCAGTAACTAAGTGAGTGCGCTGCAACACTAAACCAATGCAAAGTGCGAGGGGATCTTTGAGATCTGCGGAAATATCTTTGCGGGCATTATACCAGTTCAGATATCCTTTGACATCCTCAAACATGGACGGTGCTAAAGGATGCCAAATCCCCATGTCGGGGTAGACAACAGGTTCTTGAAAAGTTAACTGTTCCTGGCCTTTGAATACATATTTATGTGACAGCATCAGCAAGAAGTTTTCCAAGTTTTCTTGGGAACCGCCCAGCCAATACTGGAAACTCAGCATGAAGTTGCGGGCATCTTGGGCTTTGTCGATCGGCAAATATTTCAGCACTTTCGGCAAAGTTTGCAGCAGTTTCAGCATTCCGTCTTGGAAGGAACTACCGGATTTTTCCTTCCGTTTTTTCATGAATTCGCCGATCGCGCTTTTGCTTTGTCCCAACTGCGCCATCGAGAAACTGCCCATTTTATTGAGTCGCATCACCCCAGGCATCGACGGGAAGACGACGGCGACATCCAAGCTGTCGCGCAGCGGTTCCACAGCCGCTACCACTTTTTCGGCCAAATCTTCGATAAAAATTAGAGAAGCAATAAATACATTGGCATCAGCCACATCCCGCTTGAAGGCCTCGTAATTTTCCGGGCTGCGGAGTTCTTCGATCAGATAGCCGCTGATTTCTATTGCCAGATTCGGATTTTTGTTATTTATCGCTCGAACCGCTGCGGAGAGGGCGCTTTGATACTGCGGTTCTAGTACGACATAGACCACCTTCATGAGCGATCGCCCCTGCAAGTTTTCCGGCACGACGTGGCGAATGGTGGGCTTGACGTGAGTGAACATCCGGTTAGGCTCCTTTAAGATGCTGTTTTCGGCAATCGGGAATTTTTTTGTCCCCTAAGCATTTTTACCAGAAAACGCTTGCCATTAGGCGATTCGATCCTGCTAATTACACAATTCGACAAATTTATTGCAATTTTTAGTTACATTATTTTACAAATTCCTTGAGCAAATGCTCCAAATTATCTTTACAAAAATTTACTTGACATATCTTATAAAATATGTTTAAAGCAAGCTATCATAAAAAAATCCCCAAAAATCAACAAACCTTTGAGAAAAAAAATCCCGAAACAAGCTCGAACTTTTGTATAACAGATCATACTTGCGATAGAGCAGTTAATTGAGGGGGAAAAGGCATAATCTATGAAGATAGAATAAAAAATTCTAGTAATTTGTATGTCACAAAACTCAATATTTGCCTAGGAACTTAAAACCATTTTATAACTTCTGAATTCTATACAGTATATGCCAGGTTTATGAAGTGCAGTAGGGACAAGGCAATGCCGTGTCCCTACCGGAATTTCTCGATCCGAGGCGTACTTCATAAACCTGGAATCTGCTGTAAGTTCCCGATCCGCGATCGAGTCAATGAAAAGCTAATTGGTATTCACAATCAAGCTCATCAAAACCATAGGTATAAAACATGGCTAACTACGCAATTTTCGACGAAAAATACTACCTCGCCCAATATCCTTGGGTCAAACCGGCCATTGATGCCGGAGTAATCGCATCTGGCAAAGAACACTTTGAAAAATTTGGTAGAGCAGGTGGCTTAACTAAAGTATCGCGTTATTTTGACGAAGCTACTTACCTTGCAGGCAACCCAGATCTCGCACCCTTTGTCAAAACTGTCAACCCAAACGCGCCTTTTGCCACCGGCCTCGATCACTTTATTCAGTTCGGTTACGATGAAGGACAGCGCCGCACTAAAGTATCGCCTGAGTACAACGAAGATTTTTATTTGGCAAATAACTCAGAATTGCGATCGTTTATCGGGGCTAATGCACCTTTCAAATCAGGATACCAGCATTTCATTCAATTCGGGGCCAAAGAAGGCCGTTTTGGGACTTCGTTTTTTGAACCGGAATACTTAAGGAAAAATCCCGATATCGTGCCGTTTGTCAACTCTGGAAACTTGAAAACTGGTCGGGAACACTACTTCAATTTCGGGAAAAACGAGCCAAGCCGCGACGCAACTTTTGTTGGCAGCCGTAGCAACGACATTATCACAGGCGTTGGCGTGGGGAATACCGAACTTGTGGGAGTAGAAGTAGGTATCGATCGCAACGGAAACCGGCAGTATGAAAGCTTTGGAACTAATGAATTCGATGTCCTAATTGGCAGCCCGGGAGTTGATACATTCGTCCTCGGAGTTCCTGCATCAGCCGGGAATCCCTCCGCCGCAGCGCTGTATACAGGTAACGGTCAAGCTACGATTCGCAACTTCGACATAGAAAATGATTTGATCCAACTGCAAGGAAATTCTTTAAGCGGTTACAGCCTGACTCCTGTTGGTGGCAATTTGTCAATCCAGCGTTTTGGAGATGTACTCGGCGTGATTGAAGGAGGTGCAAACTTGAATTTGAGTTTCATCCAATCTAATGGTAACGGTACTTTCGCGATCGGTTAGTCATTGGTCATTAATCATTAGTCATTAGTCATTAGTCATTGGTCATTAGTTGATACTGATGATTGATGGCTTTTGAGTTTTCTTGCGATCGCCCTTTTGTGTCTACCAGCAAAAAAAATGCTGCTAGATAATACTTAACTTGACATAATGAGCTAGTAGAGTTAGTAATAGTGGGTTGATTTTAACAAACAAATCTGTAGACTAAAAATCAGGTAAATGGCATGACAAACTATGACATCTTCGACGAACAATACTACCTTTCACAGTATCCGTGGCTGAAACCAGCACTTGATGCAGGAATCATCAAATCTGGCAGAGAACACTTTGAAAAATTTGGTCAAGCTGGTGGCCTCACCGCAGTATCGCGTTACTTTGACGAACAAACCTATCTAGCTCAAAATCCAGATATTGTTCCCTCAATCCGCAACTCAAGCAATCCAAACGCGCCTTTTGCTTCTGGTTTAGACCACTTTATCCAGTTTGGTTACGAAGAAGGTCGCACGCGAGTATCGCCTGACTACGACGAAGCATTTTATGTAGCAAATAATCGAGATTTGTTACCGTTTATTCAAAATGGAACCTTTAAAAATGGTTACCAGCATTTCATTAAATTCGGAATCAAAGATGGTCTGTTTGCGACTTCTTTCTCTGAACCGGATTATTTCACTGGCGATATCAGGTCACTTGTCAATTCAGGAGTGTTTAAAACTGGCAGAGAACACTATCTGAAATTAGGACAATTTGATCCTAATCGTACTGCGACTTTTGTCGGAACTTCTGGTAATGATATTGTTACTGGTTTCGGGGCGGGGAATACCAGACTCATTGGAGTTGAAGTAGGTAGAAGTGTCCCTAATGTTCTCACAAGTGGGATCTTCACGGTTTATGAAAGTAAGGGCGACAATGAATTTGATACTCTGATTGGTGGTACAGGTCAGGATGAATTCCTATTGGGTACGACTACGCCAATGGGTATTAGATCTGCATTGGTCAACATTGAGGTTTTCTACAATGGGCCTGGTTTTGCTACAATTCAGAACTTTACACAAGGTCAGGACAGTATCCGGCTGGGAGGATATTTAGATTGGTACATTCTGTCTCCTATCAACAATAATCTAGATTTACAAATTCAAACAAAATTCTCAGATAGCTCATCTGGTGCGATAGTATTGGACACGATCGCCGTAATTAAAGGTGGCGGCAATTTGAACTTGAATCGATTGCCAGAATCATTAAATAGTTTTTCATACTTTTTATTAGGCTAAAAATCCAGAAGCGATTAATGAGTGGGTGTTGAATTTGATGGGTGGAATCGCCCATTGAAACAAAATGGCGATCGCGCTTTGCTATTCCGGCAACTCGCCAAAGCGATCGCGATATTGAGCCACCAATTCTTCAGCCGTCAAATACCTAGTACCTCGTTCGTCAAACCAGTACAAAACCTCCAACTGTCGTTCCCCATCGCTGTACCGACCTCGACCAATTCCTAAACCCACTTCCGGCATCCAAAAAGGTTCACCAATTTGCTGTTCGTACTCGCCATTTACCAAACGATAAACTTCAAACGGTTGCTGTTGGTCTCGCCGCCAGTAGTAGGGATTGTAAATCACGTAGTATAGCACGCCCAACCGCGCATAAATCTCAATTTTTTTATCGTATTCACCGCCGTAAGTTTGAGAAACAATCTCTAGGGCAAAAATCGGGGGAATATTATTTTCTTCCCACAGGACGTAACTGAGGCGCAAAGTATCGCCTTTGAATCTTTCGACACCCAGACTTAGAAAGCCGTCAGGAACGATTGGAACTAGATGACTTACTCCCGTCGTGTGATAAACTCCCATATCCACCGCAAAAAACCAGTCATTCCGCTCGCGCCAGTGAAATTTGAGCAAGAATAACAGTAAGTTGGGAAGAAAGTTTTGATTTTCGTTATCCACTGGAGTATCATCCGAAGAAGGGAGTTCGGCGCTAGTTGGCAAACGCATTTCTCGATCGAATAGTACCATGATATAAAAATGGCAAATTTATTAATTAATTATATCATCCAGAAACCGGGTTTATTTGATAAACCCGGTTGCTAAGTTGTTAATGGCGATCGCGCGCCAGCTTCAAAACCTCAACCACATCTTGGTGCTTTTCCGAAGATGCCCAGATTAACGCAGTCCAAGTATTATTATCCTTGGCTTTGAGATCGGAACCTCGATCGATCAAAACCTGCACAACATCAGCGCGCCCGCTACCCGCTGCACTCATCAAAGCCGTCAAACCAAAAGCAGTTTTAGCATTCACATCCGCCCCCGCATCCAGCAAAAGCTGTACAATCTCGGTATGTCCGGCAGCAGCGGCACTCATTAACGCCGTCCAACCGTCATTATCGTGAGTCTTAGCATCCGCACCTGCTGCGAGCAATTTTTTGACAATATCAGCATTGCCAACCTCAGCCGCAGCCGTCAAAGCCGTCGCGCCTTCGTCATCTTTGGCGTTGATATCTGCACGTTGTTCGATCGCACATTCCACAGCCGCCACATCACCCATCTTGACGGCATCCATTAAATCTGTCATAAATTCTCCCTTGTATCCTTTTAAATCTTAAATCCTATGACAGTCGATATTTTAATCCTCTCCAACGGGCCCGGAGAATTAGCAACATGGGTGCGTCCCGCCGTGCAAGCATTGCGCCAGCAATTGGCAAACAAGGGCACAGAAGCGCGAATCTCGGTGGTGCTGTCCCCCTGTCCGCACGCCACGGGAAAAGAAGCAGAAATCGCATTGAGCTACCCAGAAGTGGATAGAGTGCAAGCACCGGAGCATTTTTTTCGATTTTTATTATCGGGCAAAACTGCCCAAAATTGGGATTGGTATGAAACGGGAGTTGTTTTGTTTTTAGGCGGCGACCAATTTTTTACGGTTGTTATTGGCAAAAGGCTAAAATATCGCACTGTTACCTATGCGGAATGGGACGCGCGGTGGTATCGCTGGATTGATAGGTTTGCGGCGATGAAACCGGAAGTTTTGGCTAAAGTTCCGCAAAAATATGCTGATAAATTTACAGTTGTGGGAGATTTGATTGCGGAAGTAGGCGATCGCAAATCGGAGACAAAAGACGGCGTACAACCCCGACGGGAAATAGAGTTAATTGGATTGTTACCGGGTTCTAAGGCGGCAAAATTAGCTTTAGGTGTACCGTTGTGTTTGGCGATCGCGCAATCGATCCATCGAGTCCGCCCTGAAACGCGCTTTGTAATTCCGGTTGCTCCGAGCTTAGATGTGCAAACTCTAGCACGTTTTGCCGACGCCGAACACAATCCCTGCTTGCATTTATTTGCCAACGCTAGCGCGGAACTTCATTTAACAGAATCGCCGTTTTTGCAGACAGCAACTGGCTTGAAAATAGAACTTTGGACGCAAACTCCTGCCTACGATTTGCTATCACAATGCAGCCTGTGTTTGACTACTGTGGGGGCGAATACTGCGGAATTGGGTTCGTTAGCTGTACCGATGATTGTGTTGATTCCGACGCAGCAGTTGGATGCGATGAAGGCTTGGGATGGTTTGCCGGGATTGTTGGCAAATTTGCCGTTAGTCGGTTCTGTTTTTGCGACGGGGATTAATTGGCTGATTCTGCAATTGGGGAGGGGAAAGCTTTATGCTTGGCCGAATATCTGGGCGGGCGAGGAGATTGTGCCGGAGTTGATCGGGCGGCTGGAGGCGGATGTTGTGGCGGATCTGGCGATCGACTATTTGAGCCATCCTGATAAATTAGCACGGATTGGCGATCGACTCCGCAGCGTGCGCGGCGAGTCTGGGGCGGCGCGGAAAATCGCTGAATTGGTTTGTGAAGAAGTCGATTTGTGCGATCGTTAATTGTGGTAGGGGCCCTTTCACCAACAATATCTAACGCCAACCAACAATTTACATAAACCCGCCCCCACCCCACAGAAAATATCAACCTGCATTATCTTAGCAATTTTCCTGATTTTCCCAAATATCGTAGGGGTGGGTTAACCAACAATATCGAACACCAACCAACAATGTAAATANATCCCTGCGCTGCTGACAGATATTGTTTGTGAACCCGCCCTTACAGGTCTTTTTGATATCAACCTAGCCCCGATCGTGCTTGGCAATTACCCAAATAGCCTGAACAACGCCGGGAATAAATCCCAAAAATGTCAGAACCAGGTTGATCCAAAAATCACCTCCAATCCCGACAGTCAAAAATACGCCCAGCGGGGGAATAAAAGTCGATTTTTGCGATCGTTAATTGTTGTAGGGGCTCTTTCACCAACAATATCGAACACCAACCAACAACTTACATAAACCCACCCCCACCCCACAGATAATATCAACCTGCATTATCTTAGCAATTTTCCTGATTTTCCCAAATATCGTAGGGGTGGGTTAACCAACAATATCGAACACCAACCAATCCCTGCGCTGCTGACAGATATTGTTTGTGAACCCGCCCTTACAGGTCTTTTTGATATCAACCTAGCCCCGATCGTGCTTGGCAATTACCCAAATAGCGTGAACAACGCCGGGAATAAATCCCAAAAATGTCAGAACCAGGTTGATCCAAAAATCACCTCCAATTCCGACGGTCAAAAATACGCCCAGCGGGGGAATAAAAATTGCAGCGACTATGCGGATTAAACTGCCCATGTGAGTTACTCCAAACGACTTTTCTCTTTCAATTTAACTTCACTGACCGACAGACCCTTTCCCGAAAAATTTAGGCGGTGCTGCGATCGTGTAAACTTCGGTTTCCTCGGCGATTACTTTTCGTAAGTGACCGGGAACTTGCATCAGTCCCAACAGTGTAATCCCGTCTAACATCCGCAACCCACCAATTGTTTTGTCGGCGAGCAATTTGTCGGTAACTTCAGGTTCTGGCCGCGTGTTTATTTCTTGGCTGGAAGCTACCGCAAAACCCCAAGGAGCTCCGTAGGTAGAAATAAAGCTGGTGCAGGATTGAACGTTGGGGAAAACCGATTTCAGGGTGTTGACAATGCGGGCGTGCATTTTCATTTCTGCTGGAGAAACTGGGCCCGCTTGCACTACGAAATACCCGTTAGGTGACAGTATTTTGCGGACTTTCTCAAAATACTCCTTGGTAAACAACTGGAAAGATGGCCCTTCTTCAATGGGATCGGATAAGTCGGAAATCACAATATCCCAATCGTTATCTGTGTTGTCTAAATAGTCCAAAGCGTCGCCGATTACTACTTCGGAACGGGGGTCGTCAAAGGCGTTTTGGTGCATTTCTGGCAGGTGTTCGCGGCAAGCTTCTACTACTTCGCCGTCAATATCTACCATCACTACTTTTTCAACACTTTTCCAGCGCAACACTTCTCTAATTGTAGCTCCTTCGCCACCGCCGAGAACTAGCACTTTTTTGGGCGAACCGTGAGCAATCATGGCTGGGTGCACGAGGGGTTCGTGGTACAGAAACTCGTCGCCTGTACAAGATTGCCATTTGCCGTCCAAAACTAAGCCTTTACCGTAGGTGCCGGTTTGAACTACGTACATTTCCTGGTAGGCAGTTTTTTTGTAAGCGAGCACGCCGATGATGCCGTGAACGTAAATATCCCAAGGGGTAATGTACTCGCTCATCCAAAAGTCTGCACGGACTTCGCTACCTGACATTCAATACTCTCCCAATGTGAACTGCTGTGTCGATTTTCTCGCAAGTATTAATTCCTACCATAAAATGGCGCTGGTGTGTAAGTGCGATCGACACATGGGAGTTATAGCCTTTCCATCTCCCATATGAGGTACTCATGGGCATTGGGCAAACAGGGCATTGGGCAAACAGGGCATTGGGCAAACAGGGCATTGGGCAAACAGGGCATTGGGATACCTCAACTTGCATATCCACAATCTCACCGCGACGCACCTGACAAACTCTCTGCGGTGTAAATAATCATCAGTTTCAGTCTTTCCCAACACTTCTTCGATCGCAAAACTCGATCGCAATGCTATTCATACCATTTATAACAAATCGTGCTACAAAACAATTGTTGGGCTTGCTCTACCCGATGGGTAAGGTGCGTCGCTATCAGATTTGCAATTCAATGCCAGTAATTTATCGCAAGCGACACATCCTACGAATACTTTTATCGCAAAACTTTATAAAACTGGTGTTAATACTTGTACCCACGCAGGTTGGCTACAAAGTTGTTGGTCACAGGTTATTTGTTGCAGGGCAATTATTCACTTTCAAGTCGCTGCTAGAAGTTGGCGATCGGTGTTTATATTGAATATATTGGTCAATATTGGCGATCGCACCACCTGAACTTAAGTGCTGACCAACAAGTATAATTTACTAATCAATAAGCAGGAGCTTACCTAAGTATATGCTGAAAAATCTTCTGATGTTTGACCTCAAGTTTTGGAAAAAAGTGAGCCGGAAACTAAAAAGCTTTATGCTTGGCATTGCGACAGTCACCCTGTGTACAGTGATATTAGCTAGTTGCACTAAAGCAGAAGCCCCTTTGCGAGTCGGTGCCAATGTTTGGCCTGGCTATGAAACTCTGTACTTGGCTCGCAGTTTAGGGTACTATGACAATACTCCTATTCGATTAGTAGATTACCCTTCAGGTACAGAAGAGGTACGAGCCTATCGAAATGGAGAAATTGAAGCAGCGGGCATATCCATCGACCAAGCTTTGGTATTGGCAGCAACCAATCCCGACGTAAAGATTGTAGTTGTAATGGATTTTTCTAACGGTGGGGATGTGATTCTCGGCAAACCAGAGATTCCAAATTTGCAAGGCTTAAAAAACCGACCAGTAGGCGTCGAATCTACTGCACTAGGAGCATTCATAATTACCCGTGCCTTAGAACAAAAAGGTATGTCACCTAAAGATATCAAAATTGTTTCTTTAGGAGTATCGGAACATGAACGAGCTTTTAAAGATGGAAAGGTAGATGCTGTTGTTACCTTTGGATATGCTCGGACAAAGCTGCTAGCAGTAGGCGCAAAACAACTGTTTGATAGTTCGCAAATCCCCGGTGAAATTGTCGATGTTCTGATAGTACGCGACGATGTAATTAACAAGCAGCCCAAGGCTTTGCAGGCTTTAGTTGACGGTCGGTTTCGCGCCCTAGATTACTTGACAAAAAATCCCCAGGATGCTGCTAGTCGCATAGCTCCCCGTACAGGAGTGACTCCAGAACAATTCTTAGAATCTTTAAAAGGGCTGAGCAGTCCAAGCCTCCAAGAAAATCAAAAGTTACTAGGGAAAACAGATCCGTCATTGCTGAATGGCGTCAAGCGATTGTCTCAAGTGATGCTAGAAAACAAGTTGCTGCCAAAAGCTGTAAATCCTGCTCCTTTGTTGGACGACAAATTGGTCAAAAAAGTGAAATATTGATCGATTATAATTCTAGTTAGTCGGGAACAAATATGAGTTTTAAGTGACTATTGATTTGCATATTTTGGGTTGAAATTAGCAACAACAATCTAGGAACTCAAATTTATATCATTTCTAACTATGAAACAATTCCCTTTTTCTCTACGTTTATCAATTCCTTTAATCCTGTTGACTTTCGGCAGTTTGCTGGGTTTATTTTCTTTTGAACGAGAGGTACATCAGTCGTATCGGCGGCAAGAAGAAAAAGGAATTAACGATTTAAAGTTTTCTGCAAATCAAATCTCAGGAATGCTGGAATATTTGTACCGCAGAGGAGATGTTGAGCAAGTGGAAATCGCAATTAGCAAGTTGGGTAGCGAGCGAAATATCCGCTTAGCGTTGCTTTGTGATGAAAATAACCGAGTAATTTTGGCAACCCGTTACGAATTGCGGAATCACCCGATCGCCGAAATCTCGTTACCTAACTATTTGCCAGAAGAATTTTTCAAAGTTCGGGAAAAGATGTCAGGAGAAGTCAAGCTTGCTCAAAATAAAGAGAGTACCTGGGCAATTTATCCGGTTTTGTTGGGGGCCCAGCCGGGAGAAGTTCGCCCTTCGAGAGTCGGCATTCTTTTGGTAGAGTATGATATTTTGTTATTCAAGCAGCAATCTTATGCAGATACTTTGCAGCGATCGGCCGAAACGAGTATTGGGTTAGCTGTATTTTGCATAATTGTCTGGTTGTTTTTCGATCGAACCTTGACAGGGCGGGCTGCGAGGCTGGTAGCAGCGAGCAATAGCTTCAGCCAAGGAAAATTGGACGCGCGCGCGCAACTGGGAGGATCTGATGAACTTGCTCAGATTGCGGCCGCTTTTAACCAAATGGGCGATCGCATTCAGTCTGATACGGAGGTGCTCCAAGACAGTGAGAAACGTTTCAGAAGCTTGGTTTCCAATCTCCCGGGTGCGGTTTATCGATGGGTATTCGATGCCGACTGGACGATCGAGTTTATCAGTGATGCGATCGCAGATATTTCGGGCTACTCCGCCACCGATTTTATTGACAATCGAGTGCGAAGTTTTAACAGTATCATCCATGCTGAAGATGCAGCAATGGTACAGAAGATTATCGATAAAAGAATCTTGAAAAAACGGGATTATATCATCGAGTACCGCATTATTAGAGCGGATAAGACTGTGAGATGGGTGTCAGACAAAGGTCAAGGCATATTTAATGAAAACGGCGATCTTCTCTGGCTTGACGGAGTAATCTTTGACATCACCAAGCGCAAGCACGCTGAGGCAGAAATGCGTCAAATTTTAGAACTTAAGGATAAACTTGCGGCTACTGCTACTGCTCAATCTAAACAACTCAAACAAACTCTGCAAGATTTACAGAAAACCCAGGCTCAACTAATTCAAACAGAAAAAATGTCTTCCCTCGGTCAAATGATCGCTGGTGTAGCCCACGAGATTAATAACCCTGTTAATTTCATTCACGCCAATCTTTCTCACGTTAGTACCTACAGTCACAACCTATTAAGTTTAATCGATTTGTACCAGCAGGAATATCCGAATCCTAAGGCGGAAATTGCAGATTTGATTGAAGATAGCGATCTGGAGTTTGTCGGCGAGGATCTGCCGAAAATATTGTCTTCAATGAAAGTGGGTACTAATCGCATTCGTGAAATTGTACTAAGTTTGCGAAATTTCTCTCGCTTGGATGAATCAGACCTCAAACCAGTGAATATTCATCAAGGACTTGATAGCACGCTTTTGATTTTACAGAGTGCTGTCAAAGCCAAACCCAATTTTAAGGAGATTGAGATTGTCAAAGATTATGGAGATTTGCCACTCATTGAATGTTATGCGGGGCAGCTAAATCAAGTATTTATGAATATTTTGAGTAATTCTATATATGCTTTGCACAATCCCGAAAATCACGATTCCCAAAAACATCAAGCTCACTCTCAAGGTCAGATTATAATTAGTACATTTATTTCAAAAAACAATTTGGTAAAAATCAGTATTAAGGATAATGGGCCGGGAATAGATGACGCAGTGAAAACAAAAATTTTTGACCCTTTCTTTACGACAAAACCAGTGGGTACAGGTACAGGTTTGGGGCTATCAATTAGCTATCAAATTGTGGTGGACAAACACGGCGGGAGGTTGGAGTGCATATCGACAGTGGGAGAAGGGACTGAATTTGCGATCGAGATTCCGATCGCCAAATCCCGCAGTTAATCTAAGCTGTAGCCTTTCTCAGAAAGATGAGGTACTAATGGGCATGGGGCATAGGGCATAGGGCATAGGGCATAGGGCATAGGGCATAAGAGGGTGCATCTGGCGCAAGGCAAATATATCCGTAGGGGCGAAGCATGACCTCCGTCAATATGGGATTATAACTAATAACTTATATGCGGTCATGCTTCTTCAGGCTTCAAAAACCAGATGCACCCGCATAAGACTAGCGGGCATACCTCACTTTTTTGAGAAAGGCTATATTTTTAGTTGACTAATTTACAGATATCGGCTAATGAAACGGCGCCGCGAGCAAAGTGTGTCAATTTGAGCTGCGAATGTATTATCACTCTGCTGTCTGACTATTAGGATCTATATCCCCTCTAACCCCCTTAAAAAAGGGGAGTAGGGGGTGGGACAGGAGTATTCTCAAAGTCCCCCTTCTTAAGGGGGATTTAGGGGGATCTAGACTAAGTTAGAAGCGAGATTTTTCAGGGATTTTAGTCTTAATAAGCTAAACTGAGGGATAATAAAAACTCCCTATGACCGCGGCTCCTCCTAGTTTGATGTGAAACCCTATGTCTACTGTCACTTTTGGTTTATTAACCCCCTCCGCGGCAGAGGCCGGGGCATCCTACGGTAGCAGCCAACCGCCGCAACGCCCCACCACATCGGCACAGTGGATCGAGGTGTTGGTGGACTCTCCTTTCAGGGGCGCGGGGGACTCGCCGGGGGAGGAAAACAAGTTATTTACCTATCGCTTACCTGCGGAATTGAACGTGCAGCCGGGGGATATTTTGAGTGTACCCTTTGGCAGCCAACAGGTAGGGGCGATCGCAATTCGGTTCGTTTCTCAACTGCCGGCAGACTTAGATCCGGGGCGGGTGAAAGATGTCGAAGATGTTGTCAGTACGGGCTTTTTTCCGCCTACTTACTGGCAATTGCTCGAACGAGTATCTGCTTATTATTGTACAACATTAATTCAAGTAATTAGAGCTTCGCTGCCACCCGGTTTGTTAAGCCGTTCAGTGCGCCGGATTAGGTTAATTAAAGATGCTGTTTCTCCAAATGCCGAAACATTTTTGAATCCCGCCGCCAGTCAAATTTTGCAATTGCTGCAAGCTCAAAAAAAGGGCGATTACACTTGGCAATACCTTCAGCGCCAAGTCAAGGGAAGTTATCGGGGATTGAAAGATTTATTGCAACGCGGTTGGGTAGAAAGTTATTTAGAACCGCCCAATCCTCCGAAACCACAACTCAAACCGGCAGTGATATTAATCCCCAGCGCCTTTGTCACGGATTTAACTAAGCGCCAACAAGAAGTATTGGAAGTTTTGCGGCGCGGCGGCGGTGAAATGTGGATGAATGATTTGCTGAGAATTTGCAGCGCGGGTGCTTCGGTTGTCAAAAATTTGGAACAGAAAGGTAGCGTTGTCATCGATCAAAGGGAAGTTCTCAGGGGCGATCGCGGAATTGCTCAATTACCCGATGCACCGAAAAAGTTAACTCGTTTTCAAGCTGACGCTTTAGGGTTTATTAACAGTTTTTCGGGATTCCGTCAAGTGCTGTTGCACGGCGTTACCGGTTCTGGTAAGACTGAAGTGTATTTGCAGGCGATCGCCCCAATCCTCGCCAGTGGCAAATCCGCCCTCGTGCTCGTCCCGGAAATCGGGTTGACACCGCAACTGACAGACAGATTCCGCGCCCGTTTCGGCGAGCAAATTTGCGTGTACCACAGCGGGCTATCCGACGGCGAACGTTACGATACATGGCGTCAGATGCTCACAGGAACGCCACAAATTGTCATCGGCACGCGATCGGCCATTTTCGCACCATTACCGCACCTCGGCTTAATTATCCTCGACGAAGAACACGACAGCAGCTTCAAACAAGACCAACCAGCGCCCTGCTACCACGCCCGCACCGTCGCAAAATGGCGCGCCGAATTAGAAAATTGTCCGTTAATTTTAGGTTCCGCAACGCCAGCTTTAGAGACATTAGTAGGGACGCGCTGCGATGATTACTCCTTGCCAACTATCCATTATTTATCATTACCAACGCGCGTTTATTCCCGTCCGATGCCGCCCGTGGAAGTAGTCGATATGCGCCAAGAATTGCGGCAAGGGAACCGCTCAATTTTCAGCACTTCCCTGCAAAATGCCCTGGAACAATTGCAAGCAAGACAACAACAAGGTATCCTATTTATTCACCGCAGAGGACACAGCACGTTTGTGTCTTGTCGGAGTTGCGGCTATGTGATGGAATGCCCGAATTGCGATGTTTCTCTATCTTATCACCACATCGGCGAAGGCACAGCAGAAATCCTGCGCTGTCACTACTGCAACCACACGGAAAGACACCCTCAAAATTGTCCTGAATGCAGTTCTCCTTACTTCAAAAATTTTGGTAGCGGCACTCAGCGAGTGGAACAGGAATTAACGAGATTGTTTCCAGATTTGCGAACAATTCGGTTTGATAGCGATACGACTAGAAATAAGGGCGATCACCGTCGATTGTTAACTCAATTTGCGAATGGGGAAGCTGATATTTTGTTGGGTACGCAAATGCTGACGAAGGGTTTAGATTTAGCTGGAGTAACGTTGGTGGGAGTTGTGTCTGCTGATGGATTGCTGAATTTATCGGATTATCGCGCTAGCGAACGAGCTTTTCAAACATTAACTCAAGTTGCGGGTCGTGCGGGGAGAGGTGACGATCCGGGGCGGGTAATTATTCAAACTTATACTCCCGAACATCGAGTGGTTCAAGCTGTGAAGCGGCATGAATATACAAGTTTTGTGGAGACGGAATTAGCAGAAAGGGCGGCGCTGAATTATCCACCTTCGGGGCGGTTGATTTTGTTGCGGTTGAGTAGTGTGGATGCGGCAGAAGTTGCGGTGACTGCGGTACAATTGGCGTCTGTTTGTCAGGATTACATTCAGCGATTGTCTGCACCGGGCTGCGAGATGTTGGGGCCTGCACCGGCGGCGATTATGCGGGTAGCGAACCGCTATCGGTGGCAGATTTTGCTGAAGTTGCCTTTGGATGAGTCGCTGGATTTGTCGGATTTGATCGGGTTGCGCGATTCCCTTCGGGATAGCTTCGCTTCACGCGCGCCGCGTTCTGTTAGTCTAACTATTGATGTCGATCCGTTGAATTTTGGTTGATTGGGGATGGAAAAGCGAGAATCCCCAATAAGACGGCGGTTGAAACCGCGTCTACACAAACAATGTCCACCTCCGTGGACTGAAGAAAACAACGTAATTTAAACGGCCGGGTCTTCAACCCGCGGAGGCGGGTTTTGTCTGTATAGACGCGGTTTCAACCGCCCGGTCTTCTTTCAGAAAAAGACTTGGTTGATATTTTTTCTACTGAGTCTTTGGTGGCTGAGGTTTTGAATGGTAACAGGGAACTGACGGTGAGTCAAATTCAGAAATTAGCTGAGTTATTTCATTTATCGCCTGGGGCATTTAAGATGAATTAGAATCGTAGGGTGCGTCAGCTTCGACGATTGTCTAAATAATCGACAATCTCCAAACTGACGCACCTGATACCTATTTCGCCCGGTGCGTCGCCATGAGATTGTCGATATTGAGTTAGAGATTTTTAATTTCGACGCATCCTACAACTACTAAAATTGGTTTGTAGTGACTACTTCTATTCTGTTAAATCGACTTGTCGAATCTCTTCTAACGTCATATCCAAACATTGCGCGATTTGCTCATCGCTCAATCCTATTGCTTGGAAGCGAGCAATCGCCTCAATTTTCGCCCGCTGCTTTCCCCGCAAAAACTCAGGCGACTCTTCCTGTGATGTGCAGATATTTAAAGAGCCAATTACATGACCGCGAGCGACATGATTTCCACTAATGACGCCGCCTGTAACATTGCTAATCATCGACTTGCGAATCAGTGCCGATCGCAAATTTAATTTATTAACATCTTCTCCAAAAATATCAGAGAACAACTCCCATAGCTCGTACCCCACATCTTTAGCATAACCCTCAGTACAGTTCAGCCCTTGGGCAATATCGCCGTACTTTTGCCGCTTCAAAACGCCCTCAATCACACCAACTTGCATATCATCTAAATGCTTGCCAGTTTTCGCAAAGACAACTTCATCCGCAAAAGCCAGTGCTTCCTTAACGTTCACCCGCGCCTCCTCCCAATATCCGAGCGATCGAACTAAAACCGTCTAGATCCGACTATTTTCGCCTTGAATACAAAAACGATTAAAGCTTTATCAAAACTTTTTATATTATACGACTTTATCCGACCTTTTTCGACTATACAAATTAATTGGCAAACTGTAGCATTGTGAATATCAAATCATCGCTCAAAGAAACTAACTTATGACGGCTACCCAACTCGCTCTCGACAAAAAAGCAAATCCTTTGATGATGCACCTGAGCATCTCGCCCAAGTACAGCATTTCCCAAGAGCAATCTAGCTACGATCCCAGCACGCAGACTTCTAACATCACCTCCATGAGCGGCTCCTGGTGTACTCGCAATGCCTCTACTCCACATTGGTTGAATCCTAGTGACGCCGATCAGAAAGAGGACGACTAAAAATTATTGTAGCCAACAAACTTTTTCGATCGCCCTTTCTTTTCTTGAAAGACCTGTCTTAATTTTTGCATGATAGGTCTTTCACTGTCAACATTATTTCAATTGGTTTGGTTGTGATACCAACTACTCAAAATAATGCAATCGCATACAAGCTCGAAACCCATACATAATCCATCATTTCCAATCTAAAATCTAAAATATAAAATAGTATGACTGACCTTTTAATCGTGACTTCCGAGACAGACATTCATGCAGATGTCGTTATCAACGAATTGCAAAACTCAAATATTCGAGCAATTCGATTGAATTCAGAAAGTTTTATTAAAACAAGCAAATATGCTTACTCGTGGCAAGCTTCTGGCAATCCCAGTCAAAGTTTTTTGTCTTTTGAAGACTCCTTGAAAGAAGTTCAAGATATTGGCGTGATTTGGTGGCGCAAACCAGAAGACTATCAAGTGTTTCCAGAAGTTGATGATGATTGGGCAATCAAGTATTGTCAACAGGAAACAGAATCTTTAATTTATTCCCTGTCGGGACTATATCCCAAAGCCAGATGGGTCAATCACTACTATAAAATTAGATTGCCATCCCATCGAATCAACCAAATCCCAATTGCTCACAAACTAGGAATTACTATCCCTCCAACACTCGTCACCAATTCCTACGAAGCGGCTTGCAACTTTGTAACACAACAGGGAAAGTGCATTGTCAAACCGATGTGCTATTCTGGATTCTTACATGATGAAAAACAGTATTCGTGTTATACTCGCCCCATTGATGTAGAAACACTTGAAACATTTCGAGAGAGCATTCGATTAGCACCTGTTTTTATTCAAAAACGCATTCAAAAGAAAGCAGAATATCGCGTTACATTAATCGGCAAGCAAAGTTTTGTTTGCCGCATTGATGCCGAACATACCAACGATGCAGACGTGACCTTAGATTGGCGCGTCGCCGAACCGGATAAACTCGTTCACGTTCCCGACAAGCTACCAATTGATTACCTCAACAAACTCCATCAAATGCTTGACGAGTTTGGCTTAAATTTTGGTGCATTCGACATCATTCGCGACGATGATGATACGCTCTATTTTATCGAACTCAATCCCAATGGACAATGGTATTGGATCGAAATTCTCACTAAAATGCCAATGGTTCGCGCAATGGTTGAACTCATCGAAGATTTAGCGCTTCAATATCAACAGGATTGCTAAATTCTCTCAGGAATTACACATTCTATAGAGATTGCTTCGTTCCTAGCAATGACAAAGAATCAGCGCTGAGATTGCTTCGTTCCTCGCTGCGGACAAGGAATCAGTGCTGAGATTGCTTCGTTACAAGGAATCAGCGCTGGGATTGCTTCGTTCCTCGCTCCGGACAAGGAATCAACGAACTACAGCGACAATATTTGAGTAAACAAACTTAACTAAGAACATTGTAGCTAGGATTATCTAATACTAAATCCGGGCTTTTACCCCCTTGATGATGGTGGTGGTGCGTCGCTCGTTGAATCTTGGCAAATATCGAGAATTATTCGTGGCGACACACCCTACTTTCTACTAAAATAGGTTCGTAGTGAGGACTTTAGTCCGGAAGAAAAGAAAGGACTGAAGTCCTTACTACAAACCTATTTTGGTTCGTAGTGAGGACTTTAGTCCGGAAGAAAAGAAAGGACTGAAGTCCTTACTACAAACCTATTTTGGTTCGTAGTGAGGACTTTAGTCCGCAAGCAAAGAAAGGACTGAAGTCCTTACTACGAACCTATCGATCGCATCAATCAACTACGGCAAATCGGTTTCACCCATCAAATAAAGGTCGCACTCCCGGGCCACGCCGCGCCCTTCATTAATCGCCCAAACCACCAAACTTTGTCCCCGGCGACAGTCCCCAGCCGCAAAAACTCCCGGAATACTGGTTGTATACTTTTCGTGCTCGGCTTTCACATTGCTGCGGGCGTCGCGTTCCAATCCCAGCGCATCCAACAGCGGCTGTTCCGGGCCCAGGAAGCCCATCGCTAGCAACACAACCTGCGCCGGCAACACTTTTTCAGTACCGGGAATTTGCTTGGGAATAAACTGCCCTTTCTCGTTTTTCGCCCACTCCACCTCAACAGTGTGCACGGCTTTGACGTTGCCGTTTTCGTCGCCCTCGAACTTCGTGGCGGTGGTGAGATAGCCGCGCGGGTCATCGCCGAATTTGGCTGCGGCTTCTTCTTGGCCGTAATCCAAGCGGTAGACTTTCGGCCATTCGGGCCAGGGATTGTTGGCTGCCCGTTCCGAGGGCGGTTTGGGCAGGATTTCTAGCTGTACCAGGCTTTTGCAGCCGTGGCGGATGGAGGTGCCCACGCAGTCGGTGCCGGTGTCGCCACCGCCGATAATCACCACATCTTTGCCTTCGGCGGAGATGAAGTTATCGTTGGTGCTCTTGTCTAATACTGCTTTGGTGTTGGCTGTCAAAAAGTCCATCGCGAAGTGGATGCCTTTTAATTCCCGCCCTTCGATGCCTAAGT
This sequence comes from Microcoleus sp. PH2017_28_MFU_U_A, assembly GCF_020738035.1. NCBI lineage: Bacteria > Bacillati > Cyanobacteriota > Cyanophyceae > Oscillatoriales > Microcoleaceae > Microcoleus > Microcoleus sp. PH2017_28_MFU_U_A. The sequence continues at coordinate 157,582 of NZ_JAEQCX010000026.1, read as the reverse complement.
CGCGGGGTTTGGTGGCGCCGGTACAGATTACAACTGAGTCGTATTCTTTTAGCAGTTGTTCGGCTGGTAAGTCTTTCCCGACTTCGGTGTTGCAGACAAATGTTACGCCTTCGTCTTCGAGGACTTTGAGGCGGCGCATCACGACTTGTTCTTTGTCCAATTTCATGTTGGGGATGCCGTACATTAACAGGCCTCCCGGTCGATCGGCTCTTTCGTATACAGTTACCAAATGACCGGCTTTGTTCAATTGCGCCGCAGCCGACAAACCAGCGGGCCCGGAACCGATAACAGCGATTTTTTTGCCGGTGCGTTTAGCTGGTGGTTCGGCGGTAATCCAGCCTTCATCCCAGCCTTTATCGATAATCGACGCTTCGATATTTTTAATCGTGACAGGCGGGTTGTTGATGCCGAGCACGCAAGCGCCTTCGCAGGGTGCGGGACAGACTCTGCCGGTGAATTCGGGGAAGTTGTTGGTTTTGTGCAGTCTGTCTAGGGCATCTTTCCACAATCCCCGATATACTAAGTCGTTCCATTCGGGGATGAGGTTGTTAATCGGGCAGCCGCTTGCCATGCCGCTGATGATGCTGCCCGTGTGGCAAAATGGGATGCCGCAGTCCATGCAGCGCGCGCCTTGGCTGCGGAGTTTGTCTTCCTCCATCGGTAGGTGAAATTCGTCCCAGTTGTGGATTCGATCGACTGGTGAGAGTTCGGAGGGCAATTCGCGCAAGAATTCGATAAAGCCTGTTGGTTTTCCCATAGTGCTGTTTTTGTTAGAATTTACTATTCTGATAATTTGTCAAAGCTGAGGCCTGTAGGCTTCTGAAATAACTATTGTGATATAAATTGCGGGCGATCGCACCTCAGATAGATCAATTCGTACCTTACATCTTCTATATTGCCCTAGCTACACATCATCTCGCCCAAAAACGCTGTTTGTTCTTTAGTCTGCTTGGCCTAGACGAGAGTTTGACTCTGACGTGGTTTCAAGCGTCGAGTCCGATTTTTTGGATATATGGCACTATTCTCAACAACAGGCGTTTTGCCTGTTCCACAAAGAATTAATTTGATTGTGGGCTGTCCCGCCCGCTTTTCAATAACTTATTGAGAATAGTGCCATATCTCAAATATTGCTGATACTCCCACATCTGGCAACTTTTCAGCGCAGTCCCATCGTGCTGCTCTCTAAATACTATAATACCAGTAGTTTTTATAATAAAAGTGGTTCTTAAGGAGGACTAAAGTCCTCAGGAAGAAGGACTAAAGTCCTGACTACGAACCTTTTTTGTGACGGGTGATTTACTAGAGATGGTATCAATGCTTTGTGCAATCAATTGGGGATAACAAAACTGCGCGAACTTACGGCGGCTGCAAAAATAAAAAAAATTACTCCCATCCCCAATAACCCAACAGCTAAACTGAAGAGAAATATCAACCCATCTGACGGTTCGTAGGTATTCTCATCAATTTGGCGGCGCACAATAAAGTATTTTCTAGTTGAGATTAACACGGTTGCTAAACCCACCAGAGAGAAGACTAAACCCAACTTCCAACCCGTGCCGTGACGGTGCTGTATGGGGATTTGCACGACGCGAAACCGCACGATCAGGACGCCAAAACCCATGAGGGCGATCGCACTTCGCATCCACGAGAGAAAGGTTCGTTCGTTTGCAGAGCGATCGATCGCCTTTGACAGATTTTCCTGCTTGAGTTTTTCCTCGTCTACTGTCATCGGCTTGAAGGAAATATCTGGGGCGATCGAACTTTTAGATATAGCGGATCTAGCGAAAGATGAGGTACGTTGTTGGGCTTTAGCCCTCTTAGTCTAAGCGGTTATACGATCTGCCAGTTATACCTCATCTTTTTGAGAAAGGCTATATATTTTTAGATATATTTAGGAAACACTCGGATTATTCGGGACTCATGAAACTAGCTGCGGTACCGGGAACTGAGAAGATAAAATAAATTACTCCCATGCCCAAAAGTACGATCGCCAAACTAAACAGCAGTACCCACCTGTCCGTAGGTTCGTAAGTATCGTAATCGATATCGTGACGCACAGCAAAGTAGTGCTGAGTGGAAATTAACACTGTCAGCAAACCCACCACAGAAAACAGCAAACCCAACTTCCAGCCATTACCCGGAGTCGGCAAAAGAGGCGGGTGGAAGGCTCGCAGGCGGACGATGACGACGCCAAAACCCATCAGGGCGATCGCTGTTCGCATCCACGCTAAATAAGTGCGCTCGTTTGCTAAATGATCGCGCACCCGCGAGGGATTGTGTCGCTTGGTTTTTTGCGTATCTGCTTTTGGCGATTTAAATGGTAACAGCATAGATCGAACTCTTAATTTTGGCTGGAAACCTGGAGGAATATTTATTTTTTTAGCTTCTTTTCTGGTTGTATCGGAATGATTTAACCACAGAGAACACAGAGGGCACAGAGAAGGAAGATAGAGATGAATACAGAACGATGGAATCGGATTTGATATCAGGGGGAACTTGTATGCGCTAAAGCAGAGATTTTATGTTATCATTTTAAGTCAGTTTATCTCAGCTTAAACCATAAAATTTTATTAAAATTATCATAAATATTTATTACCCAAAACTCGTACATTATCTGTCTTGATAGAAAGAAAATTACAAAGGTTTTATTGATATTTATCGAGACAGAAAGAGTGGCAGTAGCCGATAAGTAAGCTGTACTGAATTTAAATTGTATATTGCGATGACCATCAAAAATTCTCTCCTCCTTTCTTTACCCTCCGAGCGAAGCAGTTATAGTCCTCTCCCTCTCGAACAGCATACACAATCTAGATGCAGTACAGCTTATTTCCCCTCTACTAGCAACTCCTCAAAATCGGCGGCCGGCACGGGAGGGCTGAACAAATATCCTTGCATAGCATCGCACTCGTAGCGCCAGAGAAAATCTCTTTCTGCTTCTGTTTCAACTCCTTCGGCAACTACTTCAAGACAGAGACTGTGCGCCATTTCAATAATCGCTTTCACAATCGCTGCATTTGTGCAACCATCGGTAATGTTGCTGATAAAACAGCGGTCAATTTTTAAAACATCGAAGGGATATTGTGTCAGATAGCTTAAGGAAGAATAGCCTGTGCCGAAATCGTCAATAGATATAGAAACTCCTAAATCTTTCAATTGTTGCAAAGTAGCGATCGCACTTTCGGCATCCTTCACCATCATACTTTCGGTGAGTTCTAATTCCAAACTGCTCGGTGCTAAACCAATTTCTGCTAAAATTTCGGCAACTCTGCTGCTGAGATTCGCCTGGTTAAATTGGCGCGGCGACAGATTTACCGCTACTTGCTGCAAGGAAAAACCAGCGTTTTGCCAAAGTTGCATTTGCCTGCAAGCTGTTTGCAAAACCCACTCGCCTAATTGTACGATGAAACCAGTTGCTTCAGCATCTGGAATAAATTCGGCGGGCGAAATCAGCCCTTTTTCTGGATGCAGCCAGCGCACTAAGGCTTCGGCGCTCATAATTTGACCCGTCTGAACATCGATCTGCGGCTGATAGTAAACTTGGAATTCTTCTCGATCGAGGGCGCCGCACAGATTTGTTTTTATCTGCTCTAATTTATCTGCGGCTTCTTGCAGCAATTCGTTGCTTTCCGATCGCAAATTACTCTGCTGTTTGGCCAAAGCTGCTTGTTTTTTCAAGCGGCTCGATACGGCGCCCACAAGTTCAGCTTTAGTAAAAGGCTTAGTCAGGTAATCATCAGCTCCCAATTCCATGCCTTGGCGCATTTCAGAGCGCTCGGCTTTACCAGTCAGAAACACAAAAGGTACTGTAGCAGTAACAGGATGCGATCGCAATGCCGCCAGCACCCCATAGCCGTCAAGTTGCGGCATCATTACATCGCAAAGAATCACGTCAGGAAGATTTGACACCGCCGCATTTAAGCCGATCGCTCCATTTTCTGCACCCGTCACGTCGAAACCTTCAGCTTTGAGGAGTTTGAGAATATTCTCGCGAATTACTCTATCGTCCTCAATCACTAGAATCTTGTTCATATGTCATTCCCTGAAAGCGATATAATTGACCCTGTAGTTGAACCCGATCGGTGTGAGAATAGCTGAGAACGCACAGCTCGATCGACTTCACAGCGGAATATTTTCCGACAAAAATAGCAGACGCCCCTGAAAAACCCTCATTTTCCAAGGACAACTTGATTAATGTTTCTCTGCTTACTTAGCGCCGTCCGTATTATTACGAGGTTAGTTAATAAATCTCTAAACTTAATTTTAGGCGATCGACAGTTAGCAGCACCCTGAATAACTGCTAAACTGATTGTGCCACTAGAGCGATCGTCTGCAAACAATCTCAACCTATTTATAACAGTTGCCAAAAACAATGCAACTGCCCGCAAGTTTAAAACCCTTGCGGAGTAAGTCTTTCCTCATTGTTTAGTGTAAAACCTCAAATCAAACATCAAAAATGGTATTACCAAGTGGATTTCCTGAACCCGCAAATATTGGCGTCATAGAAGTTAAGCAATATCCTCAGTACCGCGCTGTCACCTACACCCACGCGGGCGATTTGCGACAAGCGACAGGAATCGCATTCAATCCTTTGTTTCAACACATCAGCAACAACCAAATTGCGATGACAACGCCAGTAGAAGCGCGCTACACTGCAACTTCCGAGCAAATCGATGCAATTCCTGTTGCAGAAGTTTCATTCCTGTATCCCGCACCAAATATCGCCCCCAGCAGCGTTAACCCTGCTGTGGAAGTCACGGATACTTCACCGATGACAGTTGTCAGTATCGGCGTGCGCGGCGCCTACACTTGGGAAAGCTACGAAAATAACCTCTCCCAACTCAAAGATTGGCTTCAACAACATCCCGAATACGAAATAGCCGGGCCGCCGCGCCGCTTTTTTTACAATTCGCCCATGACGCCGGAAGCCACTAAAATCAGTGAAGTACAAATTCCTATCGAACGTTCTAATAAATAAAGTCAGCAGTCAGCAGTCGGTAGTTATTTGTTATTTGTTATTTGTTATTTGTAAGGGGATACCAATCACAAATGAGTAGCAACCAATTACCAATTACCAGTTACCGATGCCCCATGCCCCATGCCCCATGCCCCATGCCCATCCTGTCAACTGCCGCTGATGTGAACCACGAGTTCGCGAATGTGGCCCCGCTGGCGGTGTTCCCAGAGGTAAATTCCCTGCCAAGTTCCTAACAATAATCTACCGCGTGCGATCGGGATTTGTTCAGAAGTATGAGTCAGTACAGTGCGAATGTGCGCCGGCATATCGTCTGGGCCTTCCGCATCGTGAATGTAACTTGCGCCCTCCGGTACCAGTTTCGCCAAAAAATTAGCCAAATCCGTCAGTACATCCGGATCAGCATTTTCTTGAATCACCAAGCTAGCAGAAGTGTGGCGCAAAAACAAGCTACAAAGTCCTGTTTTAATACCTGAATTTGCTACCACATCTTCTATCTTAAGACTGATATTGTACAGAGACTTGCCTGTAGTTTTAATTTTGAGTATTTCTTGGTGATGAAGCATTCGATTTTAGATTTTAGATTTTAGATTTTTTGCATCAATCTTTAATTGATATGTCAACCGCAGATGTCAGGCAGATTAACACAGATAAACGCAGATAATTTCAAGATAGCAAAGCTTGGGAATGCAATTGTTCGTCTATTGTTGGTGTAGACGAGATTTCAATCGCCGTCATCCTAATCCTCATCTTTAAAATAGTCTACAACAGCTTGGGCGATCGCCTCCGTACCGTGCTTATCCAACTTATCCGACAAACGGGGCGGGTGCAGCGGCTTGTGCAAAAACCCCCAATCCCCCTCAAAAAACTCCGCCGCAGTCACAACTTGGTGTTCCGCATACTTTTCCAGCCACTCCAACAAGACAGCAGCTTCGGCAAAACCATCTCTCATGATAGAAACAACAGGTATTTCCAAGCGCAAAGCTTCCGAAAAAGTGCTGTATCCCGGTTTAGAAACCATGCGGCCGCAGACAGGCATCATATCGACCGGGCGCGGTAAAATTGGGAAAGATTGTGCAAACTGCTGATGTTTGACTCTAATCAAATTCGGCAAATCGGGAGCTCCCGCATCAAAAGTGATAAATTGCCAATCGCTAAATTGCTGTAAATTGTGATAAGGAATTGCCTCTAAACCCAGTCCGCCAAAAGTCAGCAACACAGTTTTTTCCGGCGGTGATTCAATTCCAAATACTTCCCGAATTTTATCATTACTGTAGCGAGGATTGCCGCCAGTCAAGCCGACATCTTCAATATTAGGAAAAGCTGGCATCGGTTCGTGTAAAGGAAGACGAAAAAGCCGATCGCACTTTCCGAAGCATTCACCAATCCAATCCGCCATTTCGTCAAATTCTCCGCCCCAATCTCGATAGATAAAGTCCCACCCAAAATTGCTCATCATCCAGCAAGGAACCCCAGCCGCTGCGGCCATTCGCGTTGCTAAAGGAGGAATATCTGCCAGCACCAAACCCACGCGATTTTGCTTAAGAAAATTCACTTCGCCTGCAATTAGTGAATTTTGCTTTTCCCGAATTTCCCGCAATTTTTCGAGAGTCGCCTCTTGATCCATATGCAAACTATCAGCCTGCACGACTCCGACATCAAAAGCGCGGGGACGGAGGATAAAATCGCCAGTAATATAAGATTCTAGCAGCCAGCGAGGTGCAGTTGTGGTGATAATTAGTAAGATATCTGGGTTTAATTCTTGGATTTTTGCAGCTACGGAGGAAACTCGGACGGCATGGCCGAATCCATGATTGGTGATGGCAATATATAATGTTGGTCGAGACATTGGTAATGGGTAATGGGGAATGGGGAATGGGGAATGGGGAATGGGGAATGGGGAATGGGGAATGGGGAATGGGGAATGGGGAATGGGGAATGGGGAATGGGGAATGGGGCATTGGCCCGCGCAGGGCATCGGGCATCGATCCGAAGAGAATTTGTAGCAACTAACTAATGACTAATAACGTTCGCGAGCGGGGACGCTCGCACTATGACTAATAACTAATAACTAATAACTAATGACTACTGCCAACTGCCAACTGCCAACTGCCAACTGCCAACTGACTACTGACTCATTACTCGATCGATAATTTCGCGTGCCATGTCTTGTAAGGATACCACTCGATCGGCAAAACCAGAATTAACCACACTTCCCGGCATCCCCCAGACAACGCTGCTAGCCTCATCTTGAACGATAATCTTACCCCCAGCCTCCCGGATATTCTGACAGCCCAGCAGCCCGTCTTGCCCCATTCCAGTCAACACCACACCCAAAACGCCAGCACCATAAATCTTAGCAGTCGATCGAAACAGCACATCAACCGCAGGGCGGCAAGAATTTTCTCGCGCCTCTTGATGCGTGCGAATACGCACCCCAAAACCCTGTTTTTCCAAAACCAGATGGTAATCACCGGGCGCTATCCAAGCAACTCCTGGCTCAACAATACTTCCCGTCACAGCTTCCTCCACTCTAATCTTGCACTTTTCGGTCAGGCGATCGGCTAAACGCTTCGTAAAAACCGGCGGCATATGCTGCACAATCACAATTGGTACAGGAAAATTAGCCGGCAAATCCTGCAAAATAGTTTCCAAAGCATTTGGCCCACCCGTCGAAACCCCAATCGCTACAATTTCGATTTTAGATTTAAAATTGACCGCTGAATTCGACGAAATCAAACCCGATATAATTGGCAATTCTGTGGTATTATTGTGACCTTTAGCTACTTGAATATTCCCCACTTTTGGCATCTTGCCACCATTGCAAAAAACCTTAATTTTCGGAATCAATTGCTCGCGGATGTGTTCTAGCGCCGCTTCCTTGCTCTTCATATTATGAGGCTTAGTCACGTAATCAGTAGCACCCAGCGCCAGAGCATTTAAAGTAGCAACAGCGCCCAACTCTGTGAGCGCGCTAAACATAATTACAGGAATATTTTTGTCAAGTTTTCGGATTGCCACTAGCGTCTCCAAACCATCCATTTCCGGCATTTCCACATCCAGCACAATCAAATCTGGATTCACCTGAGAAATCTTGGCTAAAGCAATTCTACCATTGGGTGCAGTCCCCACAACCTCCAGTGCTGCATCGCCGTCGAGTACGTTACTTAACAATCGGCGCACCACTACCGAATCATCAACAATTAAAACCTTGATCTGGGACATTTTCTATTAAACTCGAAATAACAGATCGAGCAGTAAGCGAGCTTGAAAAAACAGAATTAAATCGCCTTCTACGCCAAGATCGATAATTTTAAAATGAGACATAAATAGTAGAATTGTTGAGCGCATATTAAAATTCATAGCGCTAAATATTTCCTCCGCCGAACCTTCTATATAGTGGGGAACTACATAACCGAGATTGTATTTTAAGGTATTACTAAAAGTGCCGACAATACCGCTAATAGCTAAATTGCCAATTTCTCCCATGATGTCAGCCTTATCTTGCTTGAATTCCTCGCTGGTTACATCGCCGCCGCCGTTGAGAGCTAAAACAAGAGCATCAGCAGCCTCGCAGGAAAACAACATCTGAGCCGAACCTGATAAATTGCCGTTAAAATCAAGCTGCGCTACAGCTATTAGGTTTTTTCCCAAGGTTTCAATTAGGTTTTTTTGCAAAAATATCGGGGACAGCGCTTGAGATGAAGGCATTTCACATTCTACCTCACACGCAATCATTTCGCTCATCTGAGAAACTGCTGTGCCGATGGCTTTGTTGACAACATCCTGTAATTTTGTGTGTTTTCCGGTTTCGAGCTTGGCTAGGTTGAAATTCCGCAGTTGACTGTGAGAATTAATTGGATCGGCGTTATTTGGATAAGCCGCAGTTGCCACGGTGTGCCGCAATTCTAATTCATTGTTAGTTTTTTTGAGAGTTGCGAATATTCCTGCCAGCGACAAATACTGAATCATATTCCTTGCTAAGTCGTCGCTGAGAATTATCGTGGGTATTTGTAATAATTGCAAGAATTGGATAATTGCTAAATAATTGTGTTCTATGGCTGCAAAATTTAGGATGACAGCTTTGGGATGGTGGCACTCAGCAATATCTAAACAATTGTATAAATCTGTAGTTGCGGCAAATACATATTCGTCTGCTTTTAACGTTTCGCGCAATGTCTGATTTTCTGAATCCGAAAAGCCTCCAATCAGAATTAATGAAATTGGTTTTGAGTAGGTTTTCATTTTAGGGAATTGAGAATTGGGAATTGGGAATTGGGAATTGGGAATTGGGAATTGGGGATTGGGAATTAATTATTTAGGGAGCGCATTGCCCACCTTAACTCACCCATTACTCATTACTCATTACCCATTATCAATTCCCCATTATCTATTATCCAAATCAATACTTAAACTGATTGACAAGTCCTTGCAATTGAGCGGCCGTTTTCGATAATTCGATCGCAGAATTTTGAGTATTGCTAGCACTGGTGGCGGTACTTCCCGCTGCATCGGCGACGCTGGTAATATTGCGGGCAATTTCGGAGGAACCGATCGCAACTTGGTTGACATTGCGCGCAATTTCGGTAGTTGTAGCCGTTTGTTCCTCCACTGCACTGGCGATCGTCGTTTGGAAATCGCTGATTTGGTTGATAATAGAAGTAATTTGGCCGATCGCCTGTACGGAGCTTTTAGTATCAGCTTGAATAGCCTCCACCTTCTTGCTGATATCCTCAGTCGCCGCCGCCGTTTGTTTCGCCAACTCCTTCACCTCATTCGCCACCACCGCAAAACCCTTGCCCGCTTCTCCAGCCCGAGCCGCCTCGATTGTAGCATTCAGAGCCAGCAAATTAGTCTGTTGGGCGATCGAAGTAATCACCTTGACAACATTACCAATCTCTGCACTACTAACGCCGAGTTTAGTAATAGTTTGATTCGTAGTTTCCGCCATCCTCACCGCCGAATTAGCAACCGTCGCAGCTTCCGAAGCATTCTTAGCAATTTCCTTAATACTCACATTCATCTCCTCGATGCCGGTAGCCACCGATTGAGTATTGCTATTAACTAAATCCGCCGCCGCAGATACCATCCCTGCTTGAGCCGAAGTTTCTTCAGCCGCCGCCCCCATATTTTGACTTTCGCTAATCAATTCCTCCGAAGCACTGCTAACTGCGATCGCAACTTGAGAAATTTGCTGCACCTGAGCGTTCAAATTAGCCGCCATCAGATTAACATTATCCGTCAAATCTTTCCAAGTACCGCTGATATCAGGAACAGTCGCCTGCCCTCCCAACTGTCCTGCAACTACCTGTTTCGCCAGCCCCGTTACTTCATCTGCAAAAGTATTAAGCTGGTCAACCATAGTATTCAACGTATTTTTCAGTTCCAGAACTTCTCCTTGAACTTCCACAGTAATTTGCTTCGACAAATCTCCCTTAGCCACAGCAGTAGAAACTTCCGCAATACTCCGAACTTGCTCCGTAAGATTAGCCGCCATAATATTCACATTACCAGCCAAACTCAGCCAAGTACCCGACAAACCATCAACAGTTGCTTGACCTCCCAATTTGCCCTCAACGCCAACTTCTCTAGCAACTCGCGTAACTTCTAAAGCAAACTCATTAAGCTGAACAGTCATTTCATTAATCGTATTCTTCAGATCCAGAATTTCCCCTTCAGCTTCTACAGTAATTTTTTTAGACAAATCTCCCTGAGCTACCGCCGTAGTAACTTCCGCAATATTGCGTACTTGATTGGTAAGATTGCTCGCCATTAGATTAACATTTTGCGTTAAATCTTTCCAGACGCCAGCTACTCCGTGAACTTGTGCTTGACCCCCAAGTTTCCCCTCAGTTCCCACCTCTTTTGCTACCCGCGTCACCTCTTTGGCAAAATCGTTGAGACTGTCAACCATTTGATTTAGAGTATCTTTCAATTGCGAAATTTCCCCTGCGGCTTCAACGGTAATTTTTTCATTCAAATCGCCGACGCTAATTGCCGTTGCAACCTTAGTAATATTTCGTACTTGATGAGTCAGATTTGCCGCCATCAAGTTAACACTTGCCGTCAGTTCTTGCCAAATACCCGATAGCCCTTCTACCTCTGCTTGGGTTCCCAATTTGCCTTCGCTACCAACTTCGCGGGCGACGCGAGTTACTTCTAAAGCAAAACTATTTAATTGGTCTACCATTTTGTTGAGAGTAGTCCCAATACGGCGGAACAATCCTTTGATTGGTTTGCCTTCAAACTCTAAGCTAAATTTTTCGGACAAATCGCCTTTAGCTACAGCGTGCAGCACTCGCGCTATGTCTATTGTCGGCGCAACTAAGCTGTTTAGCGTTGCATTCACCGCGTCAATACTGCTAACCCAAGAACCTTTAAATTCTTTGATTTCTCTTGATTTTGGTACTTTGCCTTCTTCGGCAACTGCTTGGCTGACGCGCTCTATTTCGTCAGCAAATTTTTCATTGACACTCACCATTTCATTAAAGACTTTGGCAATTTCACCCAAGCCGTTGTCGGCGGGTAAACGAACGCTAAAGTCGCCATCTCTGACTGCTGCCAGAGCGATAATCAGTTGCTGTTGGTACTGGTTGCTGAAACTCTCTGCTGTTTCTGCAATTGTTGTCGCTACCAAATTGCTGGGTTCCGAGTCAATTTCGGAAGATTCTGAGGCTGTTGATTGATTTTGTGTATCCATGTTTTAGGTAGTTTTATACAATTTATCAGGGAGGGCGATTCCCTACGGGATAGCTTCGCACGCGCGTACTTTTACGTCACACATTCTCGGTACTGGCAGCTCGAAACCCGCTCTGTGCTTACCAGAAAGAATTGGTTGAAAGCCGTAACCCCGATCGGGAGAAATTAAAATCACACTATTCATTACTCCAATCCTCTTCCTTCTAGGTAGAGATCGCTCTCAAACTGTCAACTGTCAACTGTCAACTGTCAACTGTTGAAAGTCTGGGACACAAAACATCCGGTTTGCATGAGGAATATTTGCGGTATTTAAGATGCCGCGGCGATCGCCTTCAGCAGCATTTGAAACGAACCCACATCGAAAAACAGCAAAATGTCTCCTTGAATTTGCAGTTCTTCAATACTAAAGTGAGCTGGAGCCAACAGCACGCTCCCGGTATCGAGAGACTTTTCTTTTAACAGTAAATCCTCAATTTCTTCCTCTGCGTAATAGGGAACCTCATAGTCTAACGGTTGGTCTAGAACGTTGCCAATTGAACCCATGACACCGTTAATGATCATATTCCCCACCTCACTGAGGGTACTAATTTTGAGAGAATCAAGGTCAGGACTTCCCTTTTCTTCACCAGTGAGAACAGAAACTAAATTCACTGCACTTTCGGTAGGAAAAAGTAGCTGGGCGCTGCCGCTAAATGAGCCGTTAAAGCCTAGCTGCACCGTGGAAAGAGGCTCTATACCGAAGCGTTTTTTTAATTCGCTTCGCAGCTCATTGGCTGATACAAGGTCAATATCTGGAATCTGCAACTGGATGGGAAATTGAATCATTTCATTCAACATTCCAGCGGCACTTCCCACACCAATATTGATTAGCTCCTTCAAAGCATCTATTTCATCTGCTGTTAGCTCCACTCTGATATCTCCTATTTGCTATCCAGAGCTTTTTGGATTGCAGCCTGAATCTCGGGAGCTTTTGGGGGCTTTTTCAGCATCATAAATGCTCCCAATTCTTCGCACTTCTGCCTAGCGCTGTCTTGAATATCTGCTGAAAGTACGATGACTGGAATTTTAGAGCCTTTTTCGCCCAGGGCTTTTAGCAAGGCGAAACCGTCCATTTCTGGCATTAACAAATCTGTCATCATGCAGTCTGGCGACTTGGATGCAGCCATATCTAAGCCTTCTTGTCCGTTGGCTGCTTCTATCACTTGATGTCCGGCTTCTTCAACAGCTTTGCGAATCATCCGCCGAGAGAATGCTGCATCATCTACAATTAAAACTAAACCCATTTTGGCGCGCTCCTTAATAATTTGGAATTGGGAATTGGGAATTGGGAATTGGGAATTGGCTGAAAACCTTTGTATCTCTGGTTTATATCAGAGTCTAGATCTCCCTAAATCCCCCGATCGAAGCAGGGTAGTTTTATTGTCGGGAAAAGACATCTGAAACTACCGAAAACATCGCTCAAAGGTCGGATGGCCGATTAAACCCAACTGTCATATTAATCAAGGTACGTAGTTGGGCTTTAGCCCTCTTTAAACAGGGAGCATCTCAGTTTTGTGAAAAGCATTTTTTTTATTATAGTGCTGTCCCCGCTCGCGTATTCTACAAATCGCGAGTGGGGACAGCACTATAAATGCAAAACTGAGATGCTCCCTTTAAACATACCTGTATAGAGGGCCCAAGCCCAACTACGTACCTATTTCTATGATGACAATAAAACCGCCCTGCTTGTTAAGCGGGAGTAGGGGGCAAGCTAAGGGGGCATCTAGACCTAAGTATCAAACCGTTGATTGATACTACGTTTGAGGTATTTTTTGACCCTCATGTACGACTTCACATTAACCATTATTGATTACCAATTCATGCAGTACATCTGTTGAGATGTTCTGAACAATCTAAGAGGTAAGTTTTCATCTTACCTTTGCCTTTAACATCAATCATTCCTCTTTCTGCAAACAAATGTTTTGTTGACAACTGCTTGTAAGTGTCTTCTGTCACTTGAATGCAGCCGGGAAAACTATATTGTTCCATGCGGCTTGCCGTGTTTACCGTGTCGCCCCAAAGGTCGTAACTAAACTTTTTAGTTCCGATGACCCCTGCAACCACAGGCCCGGAGTGAATGCCAATTCGCAGGCTGTGAAATTCTTTTGTTTGTGTGTTTAGCCGCGTCATAGCTTGCTGCATGGCTAGGGCCATTTGCACGATCGCGTCAGCATGATCGTCCCGGAGGATGGGCAATCCAGATGCTACCATATAGCCGTCCCCAATAGTCTTAATTTTTTCTAAGCCGTATTCCTGAGTTAGCTGGTCAAATTCTGAGAAAATAGAATTGAGTTTGACAATTAATTCAATAGGAGGCATTTCTGAGGCAAGCTTGGTAAAGCCTACCATATCAGCAAATAAGACGCTGACATTGGGGAAGTGATCGGCAATTACTAAGTCTGGGGCTGATTCTTCTTGGAGCCGGAGTGCGATCGACTCTGGTAAAATATTCAGTAATAATTTTTGAGTTTTCTCTTGGCTTTCCATCAACTGCTGATACAGTTGAGACTGTTGAATCAAGCGCCGCACTCGCTGAATCAGCACTGGCCAGTGAATCGGCTTCGTCACATAATCTGTTGCTCCTACTTCAAAAGCTTGATTGACAGATTTTTTATCATCTAGTGCTGTAATCATCAGCACCGGGATTTTTTGCGTTTGGGGATTAGCCTGGAGTTGGGCGCAGCAAGTAAAACCGTCCATTACAGGCATCATCGCATCCAATAGGACAATATCTGGGAGAGTTTCTTGACAAATGTCCAAACATTCTTGTCCGTTTGATGCCTCAATTACCCGATAGCCTTCTTTTTCCATAATCCGGCGGGTAAATAGCTGCTGGGTTGCTTCGTCATCGACGATCAGAATTTGGGGCGTGGTTTGCGAGTTGATTCTAAAGTCAGCACTAATCATATTCTTGTGAAAATAGCATCAAGTTCTTAGTCAGCAGCAGATTTAATTTCTGCGTTGAAATGGATGAGTTCACTGTAGATCGATCGCACTCTGATGATTTTTAACAACTGTATAATCTCATACTCCATGGAATACTTAACTTTCGGCAACGGATAGGATAATCTGTCACTTTTTATACTGACATTTTGTTACAGTATCTGAAAAGTTAGCAATTGAGCCGTCACGTTGCTATTGAGATCGTGTTGAGAATTCTATCAGATTATGTCAGAACTTTTAAATTTTCGCAATTGGCTAAATGGCCTAAATGTTGAAGATTTTGCGGAAAACGGGCGATCGATCGTCCCGCGCCACCGACACACCATATCGGGTTGCTTTTGTCAATTATTTTTGCTTTTTACACTCACACTCCTGGAGACAAGTGGCACTTTAAAAAAGGTACGTTGTTGCGCTTGAGCGCTCTATCGCAATAACGTACCTAAAAAACCTTTAAGTATTGTGATACTTGCGTACACGATTGACTCATTGAGATGCTGCAAATAAATCCGTTGCCGAACTTCCTTCTTCGATAGCAATCAACTAGATGACAAAGCCGCTTTTACCCGCTGATATTCGGCTGCAATTTTGCACATCAGAACCTCGCTACCTGAGAGAGTTTTCTTCCGGGCCATCTCTTCGAGCTGCGCGCACAATTGAAACAAAGGCATGGCTCCGACTGTCGTACAAGCACCTCTAAGAGCGTGAGCCGAGGCTTTAATTGCGGGAGCATTCAATTGATTGACAGCATCGGCGAGTTCCTGCAATTTTGGCGGTGCAACTTCCAGAAATTTATCTACTAGCTCGATCCAAAATTCTTCAGCTTCTTCTCCCAGTAAATCCGTCAATTCTTCAAAAGTTTGACTGTCAAGAGGCGGCAATTCTATTTCGGTTTGTGCTGTTTCGGGTAGAAAATTTTGCGGTGTGGCTGGCGGTAAAATTTGGGAGTTTTCTGCCTCTAATCTAGGAACTGTCACAGCAGGTAAAGTCGGAAATTTAATGTTATTAGTACCCGCTACAATTTCCCCAGAATTAGGAGGAAAATTTGCAACTCCCGATTGACTTCCACCTTCAATTTGTGAAATCAAAACACCTGCGCGGGCGATTAAATGCTTTAACTCTTCCAACGCAGTTTCATCAACTGCGGGTGCAACATTTTTCATTTCGTTTCCAGGCTGAGCTTGGGAAGCAGAGTCTGTCGGCTGAGTCTGCCAATTTTTAAGCTCTGAATAGGATTTGGATCGCCCGGTTTGTCGATCGTACTGCGCGATCGCCTGAACGATCGCCTGGACTCGCACCGGCTTACTGATATAATCATTCATGCCAGCATCTAAACAAAGTTCGCGATCGCCCTGCATCGCATTAGCCGTCATTGCAATAATCCAAGGAGAAGTCGATTTTGGATTGGGAGATTGCTCGTCTGTTGCTGAAAATCCAGATTCTGGAGCTGGATTTTCTAATATTAAATTTCCCGAAAATCGCTGGCGGATCAGGCGAGTAGTTTCCAAACCGTCCATTTCTGGCATCTGCATATCCATAAACACAATATCGTATTCCGAACGCTCCAAAGCATCCAAAGCTGCTTGTCCGCTGCTGGCAAAATCTGCACTGTAACCTAACTTCTGCAACATCTGCCCTGCTACCATTTGATTGAGTTCTACATCGTCTACCAACAGCATTTTCAAAGGCAGTGTTTCGGCTAATTGTGAATTAAATTGAGGCTGCGAAAAACACGGTTGAATTGGGGTACATTCCCCGCCCAAGATGCGAAGCAAAACTTCATGGAGCTGTGCTTGCTTAATTGGTTTGTATACAAAAGCTGCGAATTCAACTCGCCCTTGAACTTCGCGGCGAGATGGCCTCCCCCCAGAACTCAAAATCATTAAAGGTAAATTTTTACCTTGAGGAAATTCTCGAATTTTTTCTGCTAAAGTAATGCCGTCCATTTCTGGCATATGAAAGTCTAGAATCGCTATGTCAAACATAGTTTCATATTGCAGCACTTTCAGCGCTTGCGCGCCAGATTTTGCTGCGCGGACAACCATTCCCCAAGACATAGCTTGCAGGGTAAGAATTTTGCGGTTTGTGGGATTATCGTCAACTAGCAGCAGTCGCAAACCTGCTAGTTGAGGCTGGGGTACATTCAGGTTTAATATTTCTTCATTAGCCGGTGCTGGCTGAGCTTTGATGCTAAAAGAAAATTTAGAACCTTTGCCGATTTCGCTTTCTACCCACATAGTGCCACCCATGATTTCGCTGAGGCGTTTGCTGATGGCTAAGCCCAAGCCAGTACCGCCATATTTGCGAGTTGTGGAACTGTCAACTTGACTGAAGGCTCTAAATAGTATGTTTTTGCGATCGGGCGAAATTCCGATGCCTGTATCCCTCACAGTAAATTTAATTTCGTAGTTACTACTTTCTGATGGTTCTAGATATTTAGAATCGGCAGCATCAGAGTCTGACAGAGAAGAATTTAAAGCTGGTTTATGCCTGAATTTTTCGCTGTCAAGCCCAATATTTATTTGAGAAATTGAGTTAGTTTGCGTAACTTCTACAGCATTGTCGGCAATGGGTTTTGCTGTTACTTTAACTACCACTTCACCTGCTTCGGTAAATTTGGTAGCATTGCCGAGCAAATTTATCAATATTTGGCGAAGTCTGGTGACATCTCCGTACAGGAAGGCGGGAACACTGGCATCCAATTCGCAAGCTAAGTCTAGCTGTTTTTCCGCAGCTTTCATCGCGACTAAATCTAAAGCTTCTTCGACACAGTTTCTGAGATTAAACGGTTCTTGTTCTAAATCCAGCTTGCCTGCTTCTATCTTAGAAAAGTCGAGAATGTCGTTAATAATTGCCAGCAAAGAATCGCCGCTGGTACGAATTGTATTCACAAAATTGCGCTGGTTTGGCGAAAGTTGCGTATCTAGCAACAGCTCAGTCATGCCAATGACTCCGTTCATCGGCGTGCGGATTTCGTGGCTCATCATTGCCAAAAATTCACTTTTGGCTCGGTTGGCAGCTTCGGCGTCAGTTGTGGCGCGCTTGAGTTCTTCTTCTATTACTAATCGGTGTTTAATTTCTTGCTGATAGGTTTGGATGCGCTGCGTTACTTCGGAAACATCTTGAACCGCGATTAAAGCATAAAAACCTTCTCCTTTGATGGCTGGTATGGGAGTGACGTTTGTGTTGTGAACTCTAGGTTTGCCGTTGGGTAAATTTGATGAAATTAGGGGCTGGTGGAGTTGGGGAGAAAATACGGTGGGCAAGCCATTGTTAAATACTTGTTTTAAGCGAGTTTGATATTTAGGTTCTTCGAGTTGGGGAAAGTGAGTTTTGAGGTTAGTTCCGATTATTTCTTTTTTGAGCAGCTTTGTCCACTGCTCTAGTGTGCGGTTCCAAAACAGCACGGTAAAATCGCGAGCGATCACGCACAATCCGATGGGAACGCGATCGAGGACGTTGAATCTTTGTTGCGCTTGTTCTATTTGTTCTAGCATTTTCTGTAGGTGGAAAAGTGACGAAATTTATGTATACTTCAGAAGTTATCAAAAAAAAGCTTGGGAGGCAACAATCCTGAAAAATTATATTCATTTATTCTGCCAGCTTCTATCCGATGGCTGGCTCAAGAAACCCGGTTTATACGATAAATAAGAGGTTTGGGGACAGGCCTTTAGGAAGAAACGGGGTTTGAGCGCGCTAAGAGTGTGTAAGTCGTGCATTTTCCTTGGCAGTTGCGGTAAACCCTGATACAGATTTTTTTGCCAGAGTTCAAAAACACGACTGCGGGACTGCGATGTTAATAATTTTTGCTAATTCGTATAGATATAGTATACTTGTGAGGTCAAGTTGGCAATGATTTAGCTACGATCGCACGATCGCGAATAAAGCTGACCCCGCCCAATAACGGGTACCGTGCCACGTACACTCACGAGGGTCGAACTCAAAATTTTAGACAATAGTTCAAGCTCCCAGATCCATCTAGAGGAGTCGATCTAAAATCTAAAATCTAAAATCCACTGACTGGGGCACACTACAGTTTTCAACTATTCGATAATTTATTTTAAGAGTGCATTTGGTTTTTGAAGAGGGCGAAGCATGACCGCATATAAGTTATTAGTTATAATCCCATATTGACTACGGTCATGCTTCGCCCCTACGGATATATTTGCCAAAACCAGATGCACCCTATTTTAATCCAGCGTCAAACCGATGAATAAGGAACTGGCTCGATGGAAATTGATGAAGATGTAAAGGAATTTCTGATTGAAGGCTACGAATACTTAAACCAAATTGAGGAGGATTTAGTAGCTTTAGAAAAAAATGATGCCGATAGAGAGGTGATGAATCGGATTTACCGCGGTTTGCACACGATTAAAGGCAATAGCGGTTTTTTGGGGGTGGAAAAACTGGAGTCTGTGGCGCACGCAGGAGAAAATTTGCTCAGCCTCTTGCGCGATCGCACTTTGACGATGACTCCCGATATTACTAGCGCTTTGCTGGAGACAATCGACGCGGTACGATCGCACATGGAAGCCCTGGAAAAGACGGGAGAAGAAAGCCCCATCGCCCACACGGCATTGCTCGATCGACTTTTGCAACTCCAAGAATCCGGCGGTACTGCATCTGAATTGTTGCCGAGTGCGATCGCCCAATCCAACTCAGTAACTCCAGAAGTTGCGATCGAGGAACCAGAAGAATCAGAGTTGACACGAGAGCATTTGTATGCAGATGCTTTATTGTCGATCGAGCAATTGCTAATTCCCTCTGCTACGAATACTACCAGCCAACAGGTAAATGCTGCGGATACCGAGGGTGACAAATTCAAAATTTCCGATACTGCAATCCGAGTAGATGTCGGCTTGCTGGACAAACTAATGAACTTAGTAGGCGAACTCGTTTTGTGCCGCAACCAAATCTTAGAATTTGCCAATACCCAAACAGCAAACACCCAAAATGACGATACATTAAAATCAGTATCCAGCCGCTTAAACTTAGTTACTTCCGAACTGCAAGAAGGAGTAATGAAGACCAGAATGCAGCCAATTCGCACTATCTGGAACAAATTCCCCCGCGTAGTGCGCGACACAGCATTCAGCTTGGGCAAACAAGTACAGTTAGAAATGGAAGGCGAAGAAACAGAATTAGACAAAACCTTAATCGAGGCGATCGCCAATCCGCTAACTCACTTAGTCCGTAACTGCCTCGATCACGGCATTGAAACATCAGAAGTGCGAGTCGCCAAAGGCAAGCCCGCCTTCGGTAAACTGCTACTGCGAGCCTATCACGAAAGCGGTCAGGTAAACATAGAAATCTCCGATGACGGCGGGGGAATCGATCCAGATCGGATTAAAAGTAAGGCAGTGCAAAAAGGAATGTTTTCTGCTGTTGACGCAGCGAAAATGAGCGATCGCGAAGCCCTAAATTTAATTTTCATGCCCAGTTTTTCAACCGCCGAAAAAATCACCAATATCTCCGGTAGGGGAGTGGGGATGGACGTTGTGCAGACACATATAGAAAAAATCAGCGGCACGATAGACGTTCAAAGTCAAGTCGGTAAAGGCACAACTTTTAAGTTAAAAATTCCTTTAACTCTGGCGATAATTCCGACATTAATTATTACTACCGGAGGATCTCGCTACGCAATTCCTCAAGTCAACTTGCTAGAACTGATGCGTTTGGAAGGAGAACAAATTAAAAAAATAGAAATGTTTCACGGAACGCCAGTCTATCGGTTGCGGGGGCGACTGCTGCCACTGATTTATTTGAATCGGGAATTACAGTTAGAAACAGGAATTGTAGAAAACGGCAAAAAATCGCAATTCGACACAGATGAGGCTTTAAATATTGTAGTAGTGCAAGCGACAGACAAACCTTTTGGGTTGGTGGTAGATGCCATCAACGACACGCAAGAAATTGTGGTTAAGCCTTTAGGAAAACAACTAAAATCTCTAGCTTGTTTTGCCGGAGCAACTATCATGGGCGACGGTAAAGTTGCTTTGATTTTGGACGTGCACGGGATTGCTCAGAAAACCCACATGACGGAGGCTCAGGAAAAGGCGATTTTAGCTGACGAAAACAGCCGCCGGGAATCTTCAGAACCTCCACAACAGTTGCTAGTATTTCAGGGCCCAGACTGTCGGCGGATGGCGATTCACCTATCGCGAGTTTGTCGCTTAGAAGAGTTTCCCCGCCATCTTTTGGAGCGAGTCGGGAAGCAGAATGTGGTGCAGTACCGCAACCAAATTATGCCGGTGATTTATTTGACGGCGGTGTTTGGTAGCGGCAGTGAGTCGGCTGATTGGGGGCCCAACGGTCTGGACGGGCGATCGCGCGCAGCAGATGATAAACTGCCGTTAGTCGTAGTGTCGATCGGCTCAGAACACCAAGTCGGTCTGGTAGTCGATCGCATCCTGGATATTGTAGAACAGGCGATCGACATTAAAGGTGCAGCTACTCAAGCAGGAATTTCATATTGTGCTGTGATTCAGGGTCAAGTTACTGAAATCCTCGATGTTGATGCAGTAATTAACAACAATTTATTCGGAGTCGAGCAGATGTTAGCAAGCGCCAGCTCGGGCTATTAAAGGAATAATTAAACAATGCCTGAAGAAACTCTACTTTGTACGTTTTTCGTTGACAGCTTATTTTTTGGCATAGAGGTTGAGAAAGTTCAAGAAATCATCCGCTATCAGGAGATGACGCGAGTGCCGCTAGCGCCCGCAGTAGTCGGTGGATTGATAAACTTGAGGGGACAAATTGTCACGGCGATTGATTTGCGGAGGCGGTTGGATTTGTGCGATCGGCCTGTGGAACAATTGCCTTTAAATGTGATAGTGAGAACTGGCGATGAAACAGTCAGTTGGTTAGTTGACGATATTGGAGATGTGCTAGAAGTATCTCAAGCTGATTTTGAAACTCCTCCAGATACTTTTACTAGCAAAATACGCCCGCTAATTCGAGGAGCGTACAAGCTACAAGGGCAGTTACTGCTATTTTTAGATGTTGATAAAGTTGTAGATTTTAGTAGTCAGTAGTCAGTAGTCATTAGTCAGTAGTCATTAGTCAGTAGTCAGTAGTCAGTAGTCATTAGTCATTAGTCATTAGTCATTAGTCATTAGTCATTAGTCATAGTGCTGTCCCCGCTCGCGAACGTCCAACGTCATTAGTGATGTTTTGCAAGATCTTAGTCATTAGTGCGAGCTTAAGTTCTCGCTAATAGTAGTCATTAGTCACGAATGCACAAATAACTGTTTTTCCCTCTTCCTTCTTCCTTCTTCCTTCTTCCTTCTTCCTTCTTCCTTCTTCCTTCTGTCAACTGTCAACTGTCAACTCTTCCTTCAATTACCATGCCGATAACTATTGCAGATTTTGATTATATCCGAAAACTTGTATACGATCGCACAGGTGTATTCCTATCCGAAGAGAAAATGTACCTAGTTGAATCGCGTTTAGGGATGGTAGCTAAAGAAGCCGGAGCAAACTCCATCAGCGGATTAGTCGCAGAGTTAAAACAAATCAAACAACAGCGTTTTAACCAACTTCACGAATCGACAGTCGAAGCAATGATGACCAACGAGACATTTTTTTTCCGAGATATCAACCCCTTCGAGATATTAAAAACATCAGTATTTCCCGAATTGTTAAAACAGATCCAGGGCGATCGCACTTTGAATATTTGGTGTGCTGCTTGTTCCAGCGGCCAAGAACCCTACAGTATTGCGATGCTGCTGCGCGAATACTTTCCGCAGTTAGCGAGAAATCAAGTACAGATACTTGGTAGCGACATTTCTACAGCCATGCTGAAGCGAGCAAATTCTGGATGCTACGCGCAGCACGAAGTAGTGCGCGGTTTACCAACAGCATTGTTACACAAATACTTCCAGCAGTGTGGCAAGGAATGGCAGATTAAAGAACACCTCCGCAAGGCGATCGAATTTCGCCAGATTAACTTGACAGAACCCTTTGGATCGATGCCTCAAATGGACATTATTTTTCTGCGAAACGTCTTAATATATTTTGATGTTCAGACAAAGCAATCGATTTTAGCGAGAGTGCGGCGGGTGTTGCGCCCCAAGGGCTACTTATTCCTAGGGGGAGGAGAAACAACTGTAAATCTTGACCCGGCTTTTGAGTTGGTGCAATTTGAAAAAGGTATATGTTATCGATTGAGATGATGTGCGGTCGATCGACTATCATAAAATTGGTTCGTAGTAAGGACTTTAGTCCTCTCTTGATTAATAGACAAGATTGCAAAAGTCTTTTTAATCAAAATTTAGGACGGGCTAGAAGCCCATCCCACAAAAAAATGTGGGATGGGCTTCTAGCCCGTCCTAATTATTTTTACAATTCAAGTCTAATCTTTAGGAATTAAGAAGGACTAAAGTCCTCACTACGAACCTATAATTAGGTCCGTAGTGAGGACTTCAGTCCTCTCTTTTGGCCGCACCCTCAGACCAAACAGGCAATTGATTAATCTTTTCCAGCGTGATATCTACATATTTTTTACCGTTCCCCGCCACATTTTCTCCAAAATATCCATCATCGCCGTCGTGCTTGTGAGGGCCGCTGAAAGCTTCTGCATAGCGGCCTTGCGAACGCGCTTGATTGAAAGGTGAAGTCGCGTACCAGTACCAGCGAGTCGGAAAAACGATGCCGCCAATATCCTCAATTGCATCGCGAGTGCCGCGAAAATGAAAAATGCGATCGGCTTCTGCAAAACCATTTTCTCCCGAAAACACGCCCCCAACCGAAACAACTGTAATTTCTGCATTCAGCCATTCTTTAAGATAGCGAGTAGCACCTAAAGCAACTTGTGCGCCCCCGCTAGTGCCAATTAAAATAACTTGCAAAGGTTTTTGAGGATTAGCTGAAATGGGAGATTGAGCATTCATGCGATCGATAATTACATTAGCAATTCCCTGATTGTATGCAAAACCGTAGCGATAATCTAGAGAAATTGCAAACCTCCAGAGATTGCGAATTTTGATAAATATATCGCCCGCAATTGGCCCGCTTTTTGCGTGTTCTGCAAACCGCCAAAAAGGAGCTAGCAACCGCTGTCCTCCTAAACTTTTGTTAGAAGCTGAATAAGGAAAAATATCCCCCACTGCTACGCACTGCGGGTGACTTTTAACTAAACGCTTGAGAAAAAACTCTTCTCCCGGCGTTAATTCGTTCCCCGAAAAATCGCCAACTCCCGGTAAAAAGATGATATAACAATTGATCGGCGAAGACTTGCGCGCTTCTAGATTGCCGTTGTTTGAGGGCAATATCCCCGGCGGACTTTTCTTGATACCCAAGGTTTCGGCACTTTGACCCAGCCACCAGATCACAGTTCCGATCGGCGAAAGAATGCCCCAAATTATCAGGATTACACCTGCGATGGTCAACAAATTTAAACTTCCCCCGCGCAGCCACGCAAGTATCTGCAAAATCAATCTTAGCATTTAATAAAATCTGGTAGAATGCCTGTTAATTACCTAATTACGTAGAAATAGTTCGGTGAGTCTGCTGTATTAGAGCTTATTTTATCCAACTTGTCAACTATCTAGAGGAGCAGGGATTAAAGGTGAAGGGAGAAGATTCAATTACAGGTTTGCGGGCAACGCTTTGGAACGCACTTTCTTTGAACGGCAATTTTTATGAAAAAACTCCCTACACTGGCAGAACTAAGCGGATAGCTTTAACAATTGTAATTTTAGCAGCGGTGTCTCGGGTCTTGGGAAATGCCGTTATTTTGTTAATCAATCGAACTGAGCTATCTGTGTTATTTTTAGCACTTTGGATAGATGGTTTGGCAGTCGTGGGTGGTTATTTTTTTTGGAGTTTCACTATCTCGAAAATTGGGGACTGGCTGAAACCGGGTCACGTAACTTATGGGGAGTTGCTGGTGCCGATCGGATTTGCCTACGCCCCCCAAGTGCTAAATTTCTTAACGTTAATTCCGTTGCTGGGAGAAGGCATAGAGCGGATATTAGCTGTGTGGAGTTTGCTGGCTGTAATTGTGGCGGTTCGCCAAGGTTTGGATATTCAAACTCGCTGGGCGGCGTTAATTTGTCTGGTGGGTTGGCCGTTGATTCAAATTGCGATCGGCTTTGTGAAAGTTATTGAACAGTTGCTTGCACAATGGCTTTAAACAGTTGACAGTTGACAGTTGACAGTTGACAGTTGACAGTTGACAGTTGACAGTTGACAGTTGACAGTTGACAGTTCGAGAGCGAACTCTATCCTTAAGTCCGAGGATGGGAGTAATGAATAGTCTGATTTTAATTTCTGTCTCAAAGGGTTCCGGCTTTCAACCAATTATTTCCGGTAAAATGAGGAAAATATTATAAGTTAAAAGGCAAAATCACCGCAAAAAATGCTGAGTCTCAAGCCCTCTTAATTTATTGGGCAAGCAGGCGACTAATAGCAATTAAAAAACGCTGTCGATTTGGTCGCAGGCGATCGCACGCCCGCAGCAGTCCCTTGACCGGTTAAAATAAAATTGCTTTAGGGTGCAATACTTTGGCTCAAAGCACGTGATTTGAAACAAAAGCATTCCCCGATCGCCCCCCGAGGCACTTTCGCTTGCTTTCTTTGAGAAAATGCTTGACACAGTGGCAGCCGCCAAGTAAAGTAAGATCCAACATTATTAGGCTTAATTTGCATTGCCACTTGTAGCTCGTATTGTACAGCGTACTCCGAGACGGCAACCACACCCCTGCTATTCGGCTCTCCCCACTGTCCGCCCCTAATTACTAGCGATACATTGTTAAAGAAGGAAATACACAAAAATTTACATATATAATTTGTGTAGTATTTCAAATCGCTCCTCACCAGCAGCGATACAGCCCTCGCCAAGACAGTAGGAAGGAAAAAATATGTTTGAACGCTTTACAGAACAAGCCATTAAAGCAATAATGCTAGCTCAAGAGGAAGCACGGCGCCTCGGTCACAATTTTGTAGGCACCGAGCAAATTCTTCTGGGACTTGTCGGCGAAGGCACTGGCATCGCTGCAAAAGTATTACTGGATATGGGCCTCAACTTGAAAGAGGCGCGCAATGAAATCGAAAATATCATCGGTAGAGGTTCCGGGTTTCTCCCGCCAGAAATTCCGTTTACACCCCGCGTCAAGCGCATTTTTGAGACGGCGCTGAATGAAGCGCGGCAGTTAGGCCACAATTACATCGGCACCGAGCACATTCTGCTTGGGTTGATTCAAGACGATGAAGGTGTGGCGGCGAAGGTGCTGCAAAACCTGGGAATCGATCGCCAGAGAGTTCGCACGCAAGTCATTCGTGCTGTGGGAGAAGTCGCGGCAATCCCCGGAGGCCGAGGAGATAGCGGTGGCGATCGCAAAATCCCAACTTTAGAAGAATTCGGCACTAACTTAACTAAGCTAGCAGCAGCCGGCAAACTCGATCCAGTCGTGGGCCGCGAAAATGAAATCGAGCGCGTGATCCAAGTGTTGGGGCGCCGCACGAAGAACAATCCAGTGTTAGTAGGCGAACCCGGAGTCGGCAAAACAGCCCTCGCCGAAGGCCTCGCCCAGCGGATTGTTAACAGAAACGTCCCGGAAATTTTAGAAGACAAACAAGTAATCAGCCTCGATATGGGTTCGCTGATTGCTGGTACAAAATTCCGAGGCGAATTTGAGGAACGGCTGACGAAAATCATGGCAGAAATTCGCGCTGCCGGCAATATCATTCTGGTAATCGATGAGATTCATACCTTAGTTGGTGCAGGCGCGATTCAAGGTAGCATGGATGCTTCCAATATGCTCAAACCAGCCCTCGCCCGAGGTGAATTGCAGTGTGTCGGCGCGACTACCTTGGATGAATACCGCAAGCACATCGAGCGCGATGCAGCCCTAGAACGCCGTTTCCAACCGATTAAAGTCGGCGAACCGAGTGTGGCTGAAACAATAGAAATATTGTACGGTTTGCGATCGGCCTACGAACAGCACCACAGACTGACAATTTCCGATGCAGCTTTAGAAGCAGCGGCTACACTGTCAGACAGGTACATTAACGATCGATTTTTGCCAGACAAGGCGATCGACTTAATTGACGAAGCAGGTTCCCGCGTGCACGTGCTGAACTCGCAAACCCCGCCCGAAGTTAAAGAACTCAAAAAACAACTTCCGGCCGTCAGTAAAGAAAAAGATGCTGCTGTGCGCGAACAAGACTTCGACAAAGCAGGCAAATTGCGCGATCGCGAATTAGAAATCGAAGCTGAAATCGCCGAAGCTACAATCAACAAAAGCCAAGTCAGAATCTCTCCCATCGTCACCGAAGAAGACATCGCCCACATCGTGGCAAATTGGACGGGAGTACCTGTTAGCAAGCTGACAGAATCGGAATCGGAATTGCTGCTGCATATGGAAGACACCTTGCACCAGCGTTTGATCGGTCAAGAAGAAGCTGTCAGCGCAGTTTCTCGGGCGATCCGCCGCGCGCGGGTTGGCTTGAAAAATCCCAATCGCCCGATCGCCAGCTTCATCTTTTCCGGCCCCACAGGCGTCGGCAAAACCGAACTGACAAAAGCCTTAGCAACATATTTCTTCGGTTCCGAAGACGCGATGATTCGGTTAGATATGTCCGAGTTTATGGAACGCCACACCGTTTCTAAACTCATCGGTTCCCCTCCCGGTTACGTTGGCTACGACGAAGGCGGCCAACTAACAGAAGCAGTCCGGCGCCGTCCTTACACAGTAGTCTTGTTCGACGAAATCGAAAAAGCTCACCCGGATGTCTTCAACATGATGCTGCAAATCTTGGAAGACGGCCGTTTGACCGATGCTAAAGGTCGCACGGTAGACTTCAAGAATACGCTGCTGATCATGACATCAAACATCGGTTCGCGAGTCATTGAAAAAGGCGGCGGCGGTTTGGGTTTCGAGTTTGCCGAAAGTGCCGCAGACGGTCAGTACAACAGGGTTCGCAGCTTGGTAAACGAAGAATTGAAACAGTTCTTCCGTCCCGAATTTATCAACCGCTTGGATGAGATTATCGTCTTCCGACAGTTGAACAAGGCAGAAATCAAGCAGATTGCTGACATCTTGTTGCAGGAAATTTTCAGTCGCTTAACCGAACAGGGTATTACTTTGTCGGTGACAGACAAGTTCAAGGATTTGTTAGTTAAAGAAGGCTACAATCCCAGCTACGGTGCTCGACCTTTGCGCCGCGCCATCATGCGGTTGTTGGAGGATGTACTGGCTGAGGAAATGCTGTCTGGGAAGTTGAAAGACGGTCAAAGTGCGATCGTAGATGTGGATGAAAACGGTCAGGTTAAGGTATTACCAGGTGGCGAATCTGAACCGAGATTGCCGGAATTCGCCTTAAGCCATTAAGTGCGATGACACGCAGATAAATAACGTCTGATTAAAAACCCGGTTTCTTGGAGGAACCGGGTTTTTAATTATTAAAAAATACCAGTTTGTAGGGTGCGTCGCCATCAACAATTCTCAAAAAAAGTGACAATCTAATAGCGACGCACCTGATTTTTGTCAATAGTTCAATAAACAAATCCAACATTTCATTGCCAATAAAAAAGCTTGCTAAAAAAATATTGGGCGGAGTGAAACGGAGGGTTGCTTCTTGATTTATTGAACCTCCCAGGTGCGTCGCTATTAAATTAGCCGTCTTTCTTAAAGATGCTGGATAGCGACACACCCTACGGAAGACTGCTGCATGAGTGTTGAAAATTGGCATTTACATCATATCAAATGAACAAACTAGGCGACACTTTAAAATAATCGCCGAGTGCCTTAGCTTGTGCTTTGCTAATTGCTCGCTTGCCATTGACAACCTCAGACACTACGCCACTCGATCCAATGATGCCAACTAAGCCAGCTTGACGGGTGCCGCTGGCTTCCATGATGTGCTGCAAAATCTCGTGAGGTTCGGATTTGTCGATCGGATAGTTTTGGGCCTCGTAAACTTCAATTAGCGTTACCAATAACTTGTGTAAAGCTTTTTCTTCGGGAGTGCGGTTTTTGGCGAACGTCAGCCCCTCTGCGACTGCTAGGAGGCGATCGTATTCTTCGTCGGTTTCGATCGCCCGTGGAGCGACTTCTGCCAGCAAATTGCTATAATTAGCTCGATCAAAAGTAAGGGTCATTTTTCCATTTGTTTTTATCGTATTCAGCGTGGGTTAAGAAATATTTGTAATAAACCGTTTGGCTCTCGTAGTCTATGCCGACAATCAGGCGATATTCGTTACCTTTGATATTAAAGACAGTGAAATTTCCCACTGCTTCGGCATCCCGGTAAATCTTGCGAACATCCTCCAAGTTCTGCCATTCTACTTTCTTGACAGTCGCATACCAGCTATCAATTTGTTTTTTGACATCGGGATACATGGCAGCATCGTCACGGAGAGTGCGAATTGAAATTAGGTGCATGGATTTTTAATATCTTTTGTTGAACTTTTAACATCGATTTGCTTCCATTTGTTTTGCGTATGTCTTTATTCTCTCATTTCGAGAGGTGGATGTCAAGAGCCGATCGCCCGCAATCTTACAAATTCTCAAGAAAGGAGGCAATTCAGGGTTTTTGCAGAAGTCCTGCATATGACGACAACTCCAACAGGGATTTCGATGCCCATCGGATGCAGTCAGAGGAAAAACAACTCAAAAGCTTAGCTGATTCTTGTTCATTTAGACTCTCAAGTCGCGCCACAAAAAAAATAGTATGAGTCCAGCTTTTTATCCCAACACCGCATCCACAGCAATTTCTATATCTGGAAAAGCTAGAATAGATAAAATCTGACCCCGCTGGAATCTTTGAATATTTTGGTATCCCGATGGAGAAGGTTCGCGATAAACTACGACACATTGCTCGTTAATATCTACCAGCCAAACTTCTGCAATACCCGCTTCAGCATAAAGAGGAATTTTGATATTTCTGTCAGTTTCAGCGGTTGTATCCGCTACTTCCACAATTAGTAAAATATCCTCCGACTGAGGATGTCCCAATTCATAAAAATCATCGCGCCGCCGCAGTAAGGAAATATCCGGTTCAGGTTCAGAGCGATCGTCCAATTCTACCGGATCTTGGACTCCAATGGTTACTCTTGATAATAAGCGGATATAGAATAACTCTGTCAGGCGCTTGACATGGGATGTGTGCCTTCTACCGACGGCGGCCATTTGAACAATTTCTCCTCGAATCAATTCAACTCGATCATCTTTTGTCAAGATGCCAGATTCAATCATCTGATGATATTCTTTTACTGTGAACAGGCGCTTGATTAACTGAGTTGTCATCACTTATTTGGCGCTCCTTTTAGTTGCCCTTTTTCTGTTGCATCGCCTTTGCTGCTTTCACAATCTCAAATCGCGGCGCAAAAAAAAGGAATTTTTACCTATTGATTTTGGTTGATTTTTGCGCTATATTTTAGATAATCGGAGTGGTGACTTAAATTTTAAAATTGCCACCACTCCCATTATAATATGATACCTTTTTAAGCGGGGGATGTCAAGCCTTTGACCCCAAAAAAAAGGGCGTTTTTTTTACATTTTATCGCAAAAAAATAGAGTTTTGGTAAGCCCGCTCTTCCGGCGCAACAGGATTTGATTAGACGAGCAATTGCATTAATCTTTGATTGATAGAGCAACCGCAGATGTCATGGAGATCGACGCAGATTAACGCAGATACTTTGAAGAAGAGGGAGAGAATGAAACGAAGAGGTCTATTGCGGAAAATTCAATCCCACGATTGCAATTGTACAACCCAATGCTGGACAAAAGCTGAAATGCGATCGCGCCGCGTCTCAAAAGTAGCAGCAATCCAGATAAACACAATCCCGAAAGCCAAGCCGATCGCCCATTTAATCAGCGGATAGTCAAAAATCAGCACCACCAACTGATAGAAAACATTGATTAAGAAAATTCCTGTTCCCACAAACAAAAACGCCCGCACTCGCAGCCCCAAACCCGCAGCAATCGCCACCAAGCTAAAAAATCCTGCAACTAAACCGTGGTTGTGTTGAGTCAAAAGAGGTATCCCGCAAATCATCGCCGTGGCTAGCATTCGCAGATTGTGGCGCAGGGTTTTTTGGGCTGGTAGTTGCAAAGCGCGATCGTACTGAGCAACATAAAGGAAAGAAAGCCCTAAAGGAGTAAAATACCATTCGGGTTGAGTCAATCCGATTTGTCCAAACCAGCGCAGTAATACCCAGTCAACTATCGCCACACTAACGTAGGTAAAACGGACTTCGCGCTTTTCCCAAGCTAGGAAAACATAGAAGGCGGCAGCTATCAGAAAGCTAATCGGATAAAACTTAGCGGGAGATTCCACAATAGTGATGATTGGAATCAGAGAAGCGATTATCTTCCAGGGATTTTTTGACCAACCCCAGTTATCCCAAGGTAAGATGTAAATGAAATAGGCAAATAGAGAAGCAAAGGCAACTTTCCACGGCCCCAGTGGCCCGGAAATGTACTTGACTAAAGGTGTATTGATCCAGTAAAGCCGGATGCCAAAGGCTTCTAGCCAGCCTAAGTAAATCCAAATTTCTGCCCATTGGCGATCGAGATTATTTCGCCCTTGCAAGAAAGCGTATTGCACTAAGAGAGTACCAGTGACTAATCCTAAATTTAGCCCGGATTTAATATAGTTGCCAGAAGCTGAAATCAGGAGTATACTGCTTAAAACCCAGTGCAGGTGAGCGAATATTTTTAATTCGGCATTGGTTAAATGTAAATAGCTGCTCAGCCAAGGAGATAAAATGCGATAGATGTATGTTAAAGTTGTGCCGAGAGTTGCGAGTACAATTAAGCCGTCGCCAAAAGCTCCTCCTCGTGTTTGGGAAAGTTGATATAGTAGGGATTCGTAGGCGGAAGCTGACACGCCAAGTAATCCCAAATAAACCAAAGGTTTAAATTCTTGCTGCCGCCTACCAATGCCGATCGCAATTAAAGACGCACCTAACGAGATTAAACCTGTACTATTGGTAAAGGTGTCCGATCGCAAAATCAAGCCCAATACCCCGTAAAGTAGAGGTATCACGTGAATGCTGGGTAAAATTTGGCGATAATCGGGGTTGCGCCGCCGCCACCAATCGCCCAACAATTGCGTAGATAAGCCCAAGGCAATATTCGCGACTGCCAAATTAATCATATTGCGTCCAATAAAGCTCAAACCGACTGCTGTCAGCAACTCCAAACTCCAAGCCAAGGCATAAATTGCCAGCGGGGAAAGTTTGCCCAAACTTCGGAAAACAATTGCAGCCACAGTTACCAAAGTAGCAGCCAAAACTTGAGTAGAGGCTGGTAAACTCAAGGTACTGCGTGAATCGTAGAGTTGAAAGGAATAAAGAGTGATGTTTGTCAACAGCAAGCTGGTGACTAAGATTGCCCAACCATCCAAAGCTCGATCGTAAATTTCAGCTAAGGTCGAAGGTTCAGGCAACGTGCTAAAATAACGAACTATCGTGCTGCGAAGCAACCAGAGACACAAAAGTGCGATCGCCCCAGCAATTCCCCAAGCCCAACCAGACAAAAATCCTAATTGATAAATTACCGCAGCTACGAAACTCAAGCCAAATCCGACTTGTATTGCAGCCGCTGGTTGTTCAATTAAATAGTAAGTATTGACGAACATCAACAGCGCAGCAAAACCCAAACCCATTAACCTGTATACCGGAAAGTCAAGAATCAGAAATTGTGCGATTATTAGCGCGATCGAACTCAAGGTACTTGCAAGTTGTTTGTGCGAAGTTTCACTATATTTAGCAACAGCAGTCAAAGCCAAAGGAGTCGCCAGCCACATCAAACCCCACTGAGAGTGCATATTACTGTACAGCAAGATAAAGCTCAATCCTGCCAACACCAATCCCAGATACCAGGAACTTTGGAATAACGCAGGATGCCAGCGAAAGAATGCAGAACTTTCTCTGGTATTTGCAGATTTCATCCAGACAAAAAATCCCCATTCAGCCACCATCAATATCAATAACATTCCTGCCCAAACATAGTCTCTCTGGTTTGGCAAAAACAAGTCAATTGCCGAAGTGAAGCCGCACAAACCAGTAATGTGAGTCAGCGAAACCCAAAATGCCGGATTTCCCTTGGTATCAACAGGAGAAACAGGCATCCCCACGAGTGGGGACTTCTGTGGAATTAGGTATTTCCAAGCGATCCAACCTAAAGTTACAGTAGAAATTAATAAATTGATCGATCGCCAAAACGGATTGACTACACTAATAATAGTTAAAACACTGCCCAAACCGAGAGCAAGATTTTCGCCAAAATGGGCAAGTGGAAACTTTCGCGATCGGTAGAGCCACTGCGCCGCACTTACGGTTAAAATTAAATAAGGCAACAGCAAAACACCCCAAAAAGCCCAAGGAGTTTGCCCAGAGTTGGTAAGCTGAGTTAAAAATGCAACAAATTGTGTTTTAATTCCTAAAGGAACCACTCGCCAAACCAGCCAAATGCTTTGAAGTCCCACGGCGAAAAGCATTAGCAAATCCAACTTTTGCCAAAACCGCACTAAGCGGTTATAAAAAAACCAAACAGCCAAGGCGCTAATGGCGATCGCCTGTAGAGGAATTTCGCGAAAACAAACCAGCCACCCCAAACCCAACAAACCCCCTCCGGCTAATTGCCAGTTAAAAAAGTTGCCGGGATTTGGCTCGTTAGATATATTGTTTCTAGTAGTTCCAGATGCAAGGGATTGCGGCCAATCTAGCCACGCTAACAGTACGCCACAAATTCCCAAAGCTAAACCCATTTCATGGATGTTGACATCCTTGACAAATATCGCCCGACCCAGTAAAATTCCCAAAGAATAAGCTACTAAAGCGGCTTTTCTGTAAGTCAGAAAATCTCTGCTGGAACTGAAAGCAGCGGCGGAAGTTTCAGTGTTTCCCCCGCGTGTGATAGATTGTACCCGTTGTTGCTGAACTTGATAAACTGTAGCAGCAGTAGTTCCCACCGTACCCAAGTAAACCGCAGCTAGGGCAAAGCCTGGAAATCCCCAACCCCAGTGCAAATAACTCAATCCCAAGTGATTTAGGGCGATCGAGGTAGTTACATTTTTCCCCCACAAACTTTGATACTGATCTTTAATAATTCCGCGCGTTATCCAAGTCAAAATAAATGCGGCGACGATGGCAACTGCCCAATCCCAAGGATATTTCCACAATCCAAAGGTGTCCATCGCCCAAAAATTTATCGGCACTAGCAACAGGGTAACTTCTTGCAAAGTTTGAGCAGTCAAGTGTAAATTAGGCTGTTTTTTTGCCCAACTGCCGATCGCCCAAAAAGTTAAAGTATAAGCTAACAAAACTCCATATTGTCCGGCAGCCGGAAATTTTTCCCACTGACTGGCAGCCAAGACTCCTGAGGAGACAACTACCATGAACACTCCTAAAAACAACAGCCACACGACGCTAATTTCGGCGATGAGGGACTGCAAAATTTGAGAGGCAAAAGTTGGGGTTTGAGGAGTTTCTGCGCGCTCGACAACGTTTTTTGTGGTTCTGGGTAATGCTTTTTGTGTTGCTAGAGCAGGTACTTTGGGTTCGGAAATAGGAGAACTCTGGCGATCGTCAATTTCAGAAAGGGCTACAGCGGGCTCGGGTATCGGGCAGACTAAATACTGTCGGCACAACTGCTCAACCTCAGCGGGCGAAATCAAACCCAGCCGCAGCCACGCATCTAAACCTGTCAACAACTCAGGATGCGACGCTAAGACGCTGAATTCTATTTTGCTCGATCGACCTTTAGGAGACGACATCGGCTTAAACTGCTACTAGCTACATTCCAGCTATAGCCTAGATTTCTGCCGATCGAACATCCGAGTATTCCGCCCTGAAAATTGGCACAATAAGTATCGATCGCAAAACCCAAAAATAACCGCGTACATCTGCGTGTATCTGCGGTTAAAAACTCCAAATTAGGAGACAGCATTGGAGCCAGAATTGCCGTGTTCTTACTTATTGATAGATTTCAGCAAAGTTTCCACACTAGCATTGTGGTCTATGAACGAAAACAAATGTTTAAATAGGAGTTTGCCCTCTGCATCCAAAACAAACTGAGCCGGCAAAGGAGCACCCAAAGCCTGACCGGTTTTATAGGCCCGAAACACTCTTACGCTTGGATCGGACAGCAGAGGCATTTTCAAGCCTAAATCTCTGACAACTATTTGGCTTTGCCTGTCGTCGGTGCTGGTTACCATCAATAATTCTATATTGCGATCGGCAAACTGTTCCCACTTTTCATTCAAAGCTTTAATGTGAGGAAAACAGAAAGGGCAATATTGCTTTTCAGTAAAAATCCGCGTAAAAGCCAGAACTACCGGCTTATCGCCCCGATAATTCGACAGCCGCACTAATTTGCCATTATTAATATCCGGCAATTCAAAATCTGGTGTCCTCTGTCCCAGCTTCAGAACATTAGTCGCGGGAACAGGCAATAAATTTTGGAAAAACCGCTGATTTAACAAGCCGCTAAAATCAGTAGAAGTCAGCATATTTGCTAATTTGGGAATGGGGAATTGAGCATTGGGCAATGGGCGAAGCGAAGCGGAGGGATTGGGCATTGCACCGAAAGTTTCGAGGGCGGGCACTCACAGGCGCCGCCCTACAACTCAAAACGATCGAGTTAGACAGCAGCAAAGAATACTTTCGACTTAACTGGATCGGGTGTCATGGTTTTGTCACCGGGCTGCCAGCCAGCGGGACAAACTTCATCGGGGTGAGACTGAACGTGTTGGATAGCTTGCAGAGTGCGGAGAGTTTCGTCTACGTTGCGGCCGAAGGCAAGGTTGTTGATAGTAGAGTGTTGGATGATGCCTTCTTTGTCGATGATGAACAGACCTCTGAGGGCAATACCTGCTTCTGGGTCGAGGACGTTGTAGTCGGAACTGATGGTTTTTTTGAGGTCAGCAACTAAAGGATAGTTGAGGTCGCCGACACCGCCGGATTTGCGGTCTGATTGTATCCAAGCAAGGTGAGAGAATTCGCTGTCAACGGAGACGCCGAGGATTTCGGTATCGATTTTTTTGAAGTCCTCATGGCGATCGCTAAATGCTGTAATCTCTGTGGGGCACACAAAGGTGAAGTCCAAGGGGTAGAAGAACAGGACTACATACTTTTTGCCTTTATAGTCTGACAGTTTAACTGTCTTGAATTCCTGATCCACTACGGCTGTTGCTGCGAAATCGGGTGCAGCTTGACCAACCCGGAGGCATTCACTTGTCATAGATTTTGTTTCCTTTTTTACGAACTGTTACAAATATATCATACTCATAACGACTACAAGTAT
Source organism: Microcoleus sp. PH2017_28_MFU_U_A (assembly GCF_020738035.1). Classification (NCBI taxonomy): domain Bacteria; kingdom Bacillati; phylum Cyanobacteriota; class Cyanophyceae; order Oscillatoriales; family Microcoleaceae; genus Microcoleus; species Microcoleus sp. PH2017_28_MFU_U_A. Next base: position 121,675 of record NZ_JAEQCX010000026.1, on the reverse strand, counting down.
GTTCTCGGCAAGTCTAAAAAATCACGCTCTCAAAATAGAGAGCGTGATTTTTTCTATTAAATCATGGCTCAGGCGGGATTTGAACCTGCGACCTTGGGCTTATGAGTCCCCTGCGCTAACCACTGCGCCACTGAGCCAAACTTACTTCACGATTTACCATCGTAGCACGGTAGGTGGAAGTATGTCTGTATTCCCAACAACCGAATTTCTAATACCTTCCGATCTAAGTTATGAGTTTTGGTAATGATTCAAAACCCATAACTTGAGACCAGTCGTTATCGAGAAGCACTGGACGTATCGTTAGGCAGAAAAGCCATTGGATTGACAGCACCCTGTCCGGCGGGATGGATTTCAAAGTGCAAGTGCGGCCCGGTACTGAAGCCGGTGCTGCCCATTTCTGCAATCTGTTCGCCGCGATCGACCTGCTGACCCTTTTTAACCAAAATTCGGTTGTTGTGGGCGTAGATCGTTTCTGATCCGTCTGGATGGGTAATTTCCACCAGATAGCCGTACCCTCCGTCATTCCAATCTGCATAGGTAACCACCCCGCTGTCGGCGGCCACAATTGGCGTGCCGATCGGCCCTGCAATATCAATTCCCTTGTGCATCCGTCCCCAGCGCCAGCCGTAGCCAGAAGTGAGAACGCCCTTAGCCGGCCAAATCAATCCGTTAGCCGACTGCTGTTTGCCGCCGCCGTTAGGCAGATAAGTATCAGCGCCCGAAAGTGGAGGCAGTTCTGGAGAAACCATGCGTCCCAAAGACGGGTTGCTCAGGGGGTCATAACCCTCGGAACCCAAAGGAGCAGTTGCTACCACCGGCCGTTCTTGAGTAGAGGTAGGCGTTAGGTTGATCGGTTGCAGTTCGGCTGCACGAGCGGGATCGAAACGCTCTTGCTGCTGTTTCTGAACTTCCTGGGACCACCCTCTCGACGGCGGTCTGCCGATTTCATTCTGCACCGCTCCAGCGTATTCGGGGGTGTAGAGGTCGGGATTGACGCTTGGCAGTTCTTCAGACGGGTTGGAGGCGAGTTTCGCTTCTGGGCCCTCAGTTGGAGCCAGGGAAACCGCATTTGCCCCGATCGAATTGCGCTCGGCGCGATATTCCTCTCGCAGTCTGACAACTTCTGCTCTCAAGCGTTCGGAATAAGGGTTGAGAGCGGTAGCGGTGGGTAGATCCTCCGCATTCGACTCAAGTACAGCGCTCGTGGGAGCGGGATTTAAACCCTGGGCGCTAACATTTTGCAAGCCGAAAGGCTGCGGGTATGCAGCAGCGAGGTTGGTAGCAGTTGCACTTGCTGGCTGCGGCAGCGCGCTGGTGTCAACGGCACCTGTAAATGTTGGTTCGCCTTGAAGTTCCAGCTTTCTGGTGTCGCTAATGGTTTGAGAAACTTGAGTTAGCGGAATGCTGTTAATTTTGGGAACCATCGGCGCTGAAATATTGTTCAGACCTTCCAAGTTCGCCAAGGGAGAGACAACGGCCACTTTTGGGGCGGGTGCTGCAACGCCAGCACTGGTTATTTCCGAGGTAGACGAACTGGGGTTCAAAGATGCGGGAACCGAAGTCGCCGACCAGACAGATGTAGAGTTAGAGGCAGAATCTGATGCTGCCGCCTGCACCGCTGGATTATTTGACCGAACGTTGGGAATTTTCAGCCGTTGATTGACATTCAGCAAGTTGGGATTGCCCAGCTTGTTGACGGCGATCAGCTCTTTGGGCGATACCCGGTAATTAGAGGCGATCGCATCTAACGTATCTCCCGGGCGCACGTTGTAGAGCCCCTGGGCTGGCCCTGCGCTACTGCCTGCTGGGGACACTACCACAGCGGAGGGCAAACTAGGTGTTGCGAGAGACTGTTCAATGAACTCCAACGATCGATCGGGCGATGCTGCTTGACCCACCGAGGCATTGGGAATTACAGGTGTGGCCCTGAGGTCAGGAATTGCTGGCGAGGTGGCATATTCCGGGGATGCCAGCGTCGGTACAGCAGGTGTAGATGAATTTGGTCCCACCTCAGAGTCCAACAGGGGCCGACCTGATGCTGTAGTGCGGTTTTCCTGTTTTTTCAAACTGTCGATCGCCCCGTCTGCGTTCGGGCTGTCGATCGAGCTTTGCGTCGGTACAGTCGTCGCCATATCTGGCGCTTCCGTTGACTGACCGTACTGGGCTGCACTATCCAACGACTCGGAGCCAGTTAGATTTAATTTTTGTTCTGGATTGACTGTGGCAGTATTGCCAGGGTTCTCTTGTGGCGAGGCTTCTAGAGCCTCCGGAATTTTGAGTTCTTGGCCGACTTGGAGTGCGGTATCGGGTTTGATGCCGTTGGCAGTTGCTAGTGCCTTCGGTTCAATTTCATAGTCCCGAGACAGATCCCAAAGGGTTTGTCCCTGCTGAACCTTAACCCCTGCCTGTTCGGCTGAGGAGCCGTCAACTTGTCCGGTGGTAGCGGGCCCGTTGGTCGATACAGGCTTTAATTCAACGGTCGATTCTGCTGTCGGTGTGAGTTCAGACGCGCGAGCGCTGTCTCCGTTTCTCGGCAGCAGGATGCCAGAAGCACCTACCGATATTGCCAGCCCGATCGTGGCGAGAGAGCGAAAGGAGCCTGTGCTGAGCGTTGTCTGCTTGGACGGTTCCGCAGAACCGTCTCTGTCGATTTCACTAGCCTGAACAGGCTTATTTTTTTGGGGATATGTTCGTTTCAAAAAAACGACCTCCTACTGAGAAGCGCTAACTGTCCTTGGAAACACTCAAGGGATTGCATGACGCTGAATTTAAATCAACAACCAAAAATATTCTGATTGTTGAAAGCGATCGTGCTTAGGCAAGATTACCTTGCTTTTTTAATTTAGACAAGCTCGAACCGTAATAATTTTTTAAATTCTCGGTCAAACCCGCTGCAATTACACCCCACAAGCCTTACACCGCAATAGTTGGAACGAATACATAAAATATCCGTTCCCGCACAGGCTAAGACTCTCACCTATTGTCCGACTCTATGCTAATTTCCGGACAACCTACAACCGTATATTCACTAGATATCAATAGCCTTCAGGCACAATCAGGCGATCCCTGGCGCCTTAAATCGCTGAAATCCTCTGTTTTTGTGGCTACATCCTCGCAGCGACTAATTTGGTATTACTGATAACAATCTGTTTTTGGATGAATAAAATATATTAATCTCCGCTATCTAGATTTTCACCGCTTTGATACAAATTTCTTATATTTAAAGCGAAAGTTGGTTGTACCCGACAGCTATTAAATATCTATATATGTATGTATCTGTCGATCGCGATTTATCCGAGTTCGCCCAACTGTCGTTTAGCCTCAAATAAACCTACAGCGGCGCTGACAGAGAGATTCAAACTCCTGACTCCAGGCTGGCTCATGGGAATAAAAACTGTGGCATCGCAGGCATCCAAGACCAATTTAGGAATGCCGACAGTTTCTGAGCCAAACATCAACCAGTCGCTGGGCTGAAATTGGAATTGGGTATAACTGCATCGTCCACCAGTGCTGAATCCGATCGTTCGCCCTCCTCGCTCCTGCTGAAATATCTCAAAAGCAGCTAAGTCTTCGTGACAGTGGAGATTGACATAGGGCCAATAATCTAAGCCGGCCCTTTTCAGGTAGCGATCGCTAATTTCAAACCCCAGCGGGCCGACTAAATGTAATGTCGTGCCTGTGGCAGCGCAAGTGCGGGCGATATTGCCAGTATTCGGGGGAATTTGCGGGTGAATCAAGACAAGTTGGGGCATGAAGCTTTAAACAGTTGACAGTTGACAGTTGACCTGGGACAGTTGACAGCCCCCATCGCCCCAAGGATAGCAATGGTTTCAGCGATTAAACACGTCTTGGCAGTTGCTATCAAAGCAAAAAATACAGCTATTGGCACATTTAGAAATCTACCCAAAGGTAGATACTATTCATAGCTTTTATTTATAACAGGTGCCGGCTGCCATTGATTAAATATTCTGATTTGTTTTGCACTGCTACTGTTCAAGCGACTAACTGGCCGCACAAATTGTCTTCCAGCTCCCATTCCTGGTGAGCCATGCCATCAATCCCTTGCAGAATAATCGTGCGCGCATCCAAACCGCCCTCATACAGTTTCAACCACTGTTGGGCGGTGTTGCCTTCCCGGAGAATCTTTTTGAGCGGCGAGAGAAAGCAACTAAAGCCACGTTTTTTGGCGATCGGCCAGACTTCCTGGTAAATTTCCTCAATCCAATCTCGCGCCAAAATCTTTCTGCCGTCTTGCCAGTGAGTGAGTTCGGCATCCAAACTTTGCCGGGATGCAGCAATTTCGTTGGCGTCGGTGAGGGCAACTAAGTCTTGATTGCGGGTGGCGGCCGGTAAGGTACTGAGTGCTAAGGGGTCTAAGCCGGGGTCTTCCATCATCTGCCAAATACGAGCTTCTAGCAAGGCAGTGATGGCCAACAAAGCCAGAGGATTGACTTCAAGATCGCAAATTCTCAGTTCGAGGCGGTTGAGACAGTAGGGGCGACGATCGCCATTTGGCCGCACAGCAGACCACAAATGGCGGACGTTTTGCATACTGCCGAGTTCTAGCTGTTCTTCAGTCCACTGGATGTAATGCTTGTGACTTTCAAACAGGGGGACGATCGCGGGAGTTTTGGGAAACAAACCCCACCGGGTAGAATGATAGCCCGTGACTTCGCCGTCGAGGAACGGGGAAGAAGCGCTCAATGCCAAGTATAGCGGTGCTTCGACGCGGGCGAGGCGGATGGCGCGCATCAGCATTTCTGGTTCGGAGATGCCGATGTTGATGTGAATGCTGGCAGTGACGACTTTGGTGCCGTAGGTTTGCTCGATGTAGGTGTGATAGGGGTTGTTGGGATCCGATCGGTAAAATCGATCGCTCCCACCGAGAGATAGCGTACTTCCCGGGAGCAAGGTATAGTCGCCCAACTGTTTGAGATACTCGCGCAGCCGGACTCGCGGCTTGACTAGGGCGCACAGCAGGCGATCGTAGCTGCACAGCGGGGCCGTCGTGTACTCCACATTGCGACTATCAGGCTCCCGCACAAATCCCTCTAGATCGGCGACTATGCGATCGGAGAGACCGACAACCTCACCTTCGGGCGTGCCGGTATACATTTCTACTTCAAAGCCTTTTGATAGCAGCACGTTTGTTCCTCAGCTAAGTTGAGTGCTAATTTCTAGTATCCCAAAAATTGAGCTGTTCGTACTATCTGCCACAAGGCAGAGTTAAAATTTTTGGAGGCTGGGACTGAAACCGGGTATTTGGGCGCCAGCTTTGTTTGAGCGTTTGTGTGTTAGTTGCGGCACCCAAAGCGGCAAATGCTGGCACCGCCAAGAGTTTCCGAGGCGGTTTTCGGGTGTCAAAGGCTGTTTGTGCGATCGCCTTTGTGTTTGATGCGGCATTCGGGGCGCGATCGTACTTATCGTAAACAGAACCCACCCTTACCACAGACAGAAGTGAGAAAGCACTGCATTCTTCCCTCTTCGCTGTTCCTTCTTCCCTCTTCTTTCTGTCACAGGTCAACTATCAACTGTCAACTATTTCAAGATAACTTTATTCATCCGAGACTCAAGCAAAATCCGCTTAACCTCAATCCGGTAGTCGTATTTTTTGCACTGTGAGTAGGCGCGAGAGCGACAGGAATTTTAGGAATATTTCTGGCTATTCCGTTAGCGGGAGTGATAGTTAGCTGGTTTGAAATTGAACAAACGCAAGCGTAAGGCCAATTGATAAAGCCGTCCCATTTTAGAGAAAGTCAGGCTGAACAACCGGTTTTAAACTGCAAACTAGAAGTCCGATGCTCCAAAAACTATCCTGGGCGCAACGCGAAACTAAAAGTAAAGAGAAAAAGCAACCTAGGGTTTACGCGGAGCATACACTTTACTGCGTAGAGTCAATTCATAAATTGCAAGTCAGTAGGAAATCTTGCTTCTTCTGGTTGGGGATCGTAAATGTAATCGCAGTCAAAGCGCATAGCTTGAGAGTGGCGGCTGATCGAAAATCCGCAGTGAGTCACCATTTCTGTAGTAAAAGTAGCCATGACTAACTCGATAAGTTTTGTGTAAGAAATGTTAGGCTGTTGAACGTAATAAGCGCGTCTAGCAAAAAAGATTCTCTCATCTTTCGGTACAATTATGGCATTAATTTTGTGTGCGTGTTGAATTGGCTTGATATAGCTTTCAATAAACTGCGACTGATTTTTTTGAAGTCTGGCTAATCTTTCGTGTTGCAACCAACTCATTTGAAACACAATTTTAATAAATTCAAAACCCAAAATGTAGTTAAAAACATTATTCCGTTCTTCTGTACTCAATACGAAACGCAGTGCAGATTCTAAATATTGGTCTGTTTCCCGGAGCGCTTGTTGAGATGAGTGGATATAAAATTGTTTGATGTAGCTTCTTAAATCAGATTCGTTTAATTCTTTTTTGACTCGGAATCTGATTAAATACTCTTTAACTCGGTGTAGAGTATCTACATCTTCAAACATTTTTGAGACTAAGCCGTCGGCTGTGTACTCATCTAAAAATTTGGCTTGAAAATCGGGAGTAGATGCACACAATATGTAGGAGAGGGACAAAACGTAGCGTCGCTGGTTCCAAGGCAAGCTTTCTGCCCACTCCTTAACTTCTACAGGGAGTTTTTCCAGCACGGTATCTGTGTGGGGACGTTGAGAAAGGTCGGCATATTTATATTTTTGTTTAATCATTGCCTGAAACCTTGTATTAGTTAATTGACCGGGTAATATATGGCAGGTAAGTACAGTAAAGTAGAGGCCGGCAGTTACCACTTATGTAATTTTTTTATATACCTCTAAGGATACAGGATTTAGCGGGTAAAGGCGGTGATCTGTCTCACATTTTTGCGGACTTACTATCACAACTATGAACTTTATATATCACATTTTTGGGCCGCGAGTGTCACAGGAAATAATTATTCACGTCACTGGGATAACGGTGGGTTTGGTTGATGATGTAATCAGGGTGATTTATAACTTTTTGTTAATCCGGATTACTGAGGAAAATCATGAACTCGACTACAAGTATTTTACCTAAAAATCAGTGCCGATACTTAAGTTTTGGCCAGATCCTCGTTCAACCAGTGCGACACTGGTTTGATAGCATTGCAGTGGGCGATCGGCAAATAGCTAAGTGGTTGTGCCAAGTTATACCCGCACGGTGTCCTTTTGAGAGAAATATCCAGTTATTCGGACACCATTTTTTCCACATACCCCCGATGTGCAAGCTAAATCCTGTATATGAAGAATTAGTGGGGTTGCGTTTTCGCTCGCTGTCGTTTTTGGCTGATGTATCCGGGGAAGATGTAACGCCGTACTGCTGATTGAGGGGTTTCATACCTCGATCGCCGATCGATCGACCGTAGTGCATCTAGATTGTCTATGATAGTCGATGGAGAGGGGGAGAGACCTATAACAGCTTCGCTCTTCGGGTAAACAGGGGGAGAGCATTTGAGGCGTTTTAATTAGGCATTGAAATATACAATTTAAATGCTGTAGAGCTTATCAATTATTTATGGGTGCAGCACTATGCCAATTGTTCGATCGCCAATTTAGACCACAATCGTTAATATCAGTGGATGCTTTGGATGCTTTTAAATTACAGCGGGCTTCCATCATTACGGTCAAGTCAACAATAATATCAAACCGTAGCAGCGAAAACAACAGATATAACAATAATTTAACAAATTACTTTGCCTAATGGAAGTGAATATGTTTAACGCAACAGAACTGCTAATTAACGATTTTGTAAATCGGCTAATTGAAGGCTACCGGCACACCTACGGTGGCTTCAAATCTGACTATGGCGAAATTATTGCTTGGGTAGCCGATATGGCTTTGGAAAATATTGCTAATAGCGATGCTCTTTACCACAATGTGGAACACACTATTTTAGTGACATTGGTGGGACAAGAGATTCTGCGCGGGAAGCACATCCGCGAGGGCGGTGTTTCCTGCGAACATTGGCTGCATTTCCACATTGCTTTGCTGTGTCACGATATCGGGTATGTCAAGGGTGTTTGTCGGCAAGATAGAACAGATTTAGGAGTGTATGCGACGGGAATAGGTGACACGAATTTAACGCTACCGAGAGGGGCGACTGATGCGAGTTTGACCCCTTATCATGTCGATCGGGGAAAGATGTTTGTTGAGGAACGCTTTGGGGGTCACAGACTGATTGATGCCAACCTGGTTAAGCAGAATATTGAGTTAACTCGTTTCCCGGTTCCTCGGGATGAAGACTATCAAGATACTGTGAATTATCCGGGTTTGGTGCGGGCGGCGGATTTAATTGGTCAGTTGAGCGATCCGCGATATTTGCAAAAGGTGACTGCGCTGTTTTATGAATTTGAGGAGACTGGTCAAAATCAGGTGTTGAAGTATTGCAATCCGGCGGATTTGCGGGAGGGGTATCCTAAGTTTTATTGGAATGTGGTTTATCGGTATGTCAAGGATGCGATCGGCTATTTAGAATTGACGCAACAGGGGAAACAAATTGTTGCTAATCTGAACGCAAATGTGTTTCGGGTGGAGCATTCTGAGGCGGGAGTTGAGGAGGTGGCTTCTGTTAGTTAGGCTTGGAGTTGACTTGGGGCGGGCGCTCTGGTTGCTGATCCGAGCGAAAGGGCGATCGTCCTATTTAATGTTAAGCTTGTGAACTGTGCTCGATTGGGCGATCGCCATATAGTAAAATATAGCTATACCCACAGCCGCCAGCAAATTTTAAAATATTTTGATTGTCATTGCTCGATAGATTGACTCGTTCAATTCTTAAGAAATAGAGAAAAATCACCATGAGATTCATTAACCCCAAAACCGATTTCGCCTTCAAAAAAATATTCGGTGGCAAGGAAAGCAAACCAATATTGATCAGCTTTCTCAATGCCCTAATTTACAAAGGCCATCCCACCATCACCGATTTAGAAATTATCGATCCGTATTTACCATCAAGAGTCTCATATCTTAAAGAGTCTTACCTGGATGTCAAAGCAAAGCTTGCATTAGGTCAAACTGTAATTATCGAAATGCAAGTTTTAAATGTGGCATCTTTTGCGAAGCGGGTGATTTATAATGCTGCAAAAACTTACTCTACTCAACTGATTCGCGGTGAAGGTTACTTTAAGTTAAAACCTGTAATTGCTTTGACCATTACAGATTTTGAAATGTTTGAAAACGACCGAGAAGTAATTTCTCACTTTGTGTTCAAGGAGAAAAAGCGTTTATTTGAGTATCCAGATCCAGGAATGGAAATGATATTTATTGAATTGCCGAAATTCAACAAACAATTGGATCAGTTGGAAACTTTGACTGACAAGTGGGTTTATTTTATGAAAAATGCCCCCAGTTTGGAAGTAGTACCGTCAACAATGGAAAATGTCTCGGAAATACAACAAGCTTTTGCGATTGCTAATGAAACTAACTTGAATCCTGAAGAGTTGAAAGATTTAGAAGATCGCGAGAGGTATATTATGGATCAGCAGGGAATCTTGCGAAAGGGAATTCAAGAAGGCAGAGAAGAAGGACTCGCACAAGGGCAAGAAGAAGGCAGAGAAGAAGGCAGAGAAGAAGGCAGAGAAGAAGGACTCGCGCTAGGAATGAGAGAAAAGGCTCTGGAAATTGCTAGGCAACTTCTCAATGTGCTTGACAATCAAACTATTAGTCAAACTACTGGTTTGAGTGTAGAAGATATCGAAAATTTGCGGGAGGAATAGGAAGGAAGGACTGAAGTCCTCACTACAAACTACATCAAATTGGTTTGTAGTGAGGACTTCAGTCCTCATCCAACGAGAGAGGACTGAAGTCCTGACTATGAACCTATAGACGACTCTGCCATCTGTCTAGAGGAAGATTTTATTAAACGAGTAAATTACGTATTATGCTGTAAAAGTCAGGCAGAGGGAAAAGCTATCTCCGACTCTCACTCCCAATAGCTGACCAATCTTACAGTATAAAAAATAAATCTCATGACACCAGTCACTCCCAATCAAACTTCATCTCAATACGAAACTACCCAATCTGAAGAAAAAATTGACTCTCTGGTAGAAGAAGTTAAGCCAGAAACCGAACTCGATTTAGAATTCCTGTACACCAGAGATATTGAATTCCGCCAAGAAACAATTTATTTCATTGTAGTCGATCGCTTCCACGACGGCGACCCCGCAAATAACGAAGGCCCAAACCCAGAACTTTACGATCCAGAAGGCAAAGATTGGGGCAAATATTGGGGCGGCGACTTGCAGGGAGTTATCGACAAACTCGACTACTTAAAAGATATGGGTGTTACAGCAGTTTGGCTGACTCCGCTTTTTGAGCAAGTAGAAGCATTATTTGTCGAACAAGCTGCGATTCATGGCTATTGGACAAAAGATTTTAAGCGACTAAATCCCCGGTTTATTGCCAAAGGTGATAATCCTTCTGTCAACCAAACACAAGAAACCAAAGATACCGTATTTGACAAGTTAGTATACGAGTTGCACCAGCGAAAAATGAAACTTGTACTCGATATTGTCTGCAATCACAGCAACCCAGATTTTAGTGGAAAAAAAGGGGAGCTTTACGATGATGGTGTCAAAATAGCTGACTTTAACGATGACAAAGATAACTGGTATCACCATTATGGAGAAGTCCAAAATTGGGAAGATGAATGGCAAGTTCAAAACTGCGAACTGTCTGGCTTGGCTACTTTCAATGAAAACAATATTGCCTATCGCAGTTACATTAAGTCAGCAATTAAACAGTGGCTAGATAGAGGTGTTGATGCTTTGCGGGTTGATACAGTTAAGCATATGCCGATCTGGTTTTGGCAAGAGTTTACTGCGGATATTTTGACACATAGACCTGATGTTTTCATCTTTGGGGAATGGATTTACAGCGATCCTAGAAATGACCTTTCTGTGGAATTTGTCAATGAGTCGGGGATGACTATTTTAGATTTTGGGCTGTGCGTGGCAATTCGAGAAGTATTGGGACAGGGTGCGGAAGCCGGATTTCAGTTAATTCAGGATGTGCTGAATTTGGATCACCGCTATTACGGGGCGACGGAGTTGATTACTTTTATTGACAACCACGATATGCCGCGGTTTCAGTCGTTGAATGCCGATCGACAAATGCTCCGGTTGGCGATAAATTTAATCATGACAAGTCGTGGCATTCCGTGCCTTTATTACGGTACTGAACAGTACCTGCACGATGATACAGAAGGGGGAAATGACCCTTACAACCGCCCGATGATGGAAAAGTGGGATACTGATTCGCCGATTTACCGCGATGTGCGGTTGCTGTCTGGGTTGCGGCGGCTGAATCCTGCTATTTCGATGGGGAGTCAGTGGCAAAAATATCTAACTGCTGATGTTTATTGTTACGTCCGCCGCTATCGCGATTCTGTGGTGTTTGTGGCGATGAATCGGGGCGATTCTGTGACTGTTGAAGCGGTTGATACGGAGTTGCCGGATGGAGAGCATACGGAGGTTTTATCGCGCCGCAAGTTTGAAGTTAAAGACGGGATGCTGTATAATTTGGAGTTGGGCGATCGCGAAGTAATGATTTTTAGCCGCGTGGGAGAGCGAGTTAAGGGGAAAACTATTGTGCGGGCTCAGCTTAACAGTGTTAAAAGTCAGCCTGGGGAAAGAATTGTGGTGGTTGGAGATTGTCCTGAATTGGGGAATTGGGATATTAGTAAGGCTTACCCGCTGGAGTATATCAATACTAATACTTGGTTTGGGGAAATTCCTTTTAATGAAAGTGCGGGGAAGTTGATTTCTTATAAGTATGCGCTGCTGCGGGAAGGAAGGTCGCCGCTGCGAGAAAATTTGGTTTGTCGGCGCTGGGTTTTGGCTTCGGAAGGGACTGTGAAATGGCGCGATAAGTGGGTTTCGGGACGGGAGTCTTGACAGTTGACAGTTGACAGTTGACAGTTGACAGTTGACAGTTTGGAAATTTTAACAATATCAATGCAACCGGAAACGATAGATTATTGATTGTTGACTGTTGGGAAATTTGAATAATACCCATGCAACCGGAAACGATATGAGTAGGGTGCGCCGAAGAGCATCTGATCGCCATAAGTAGTGCGTCAAATTAATTTTTGCGCCTAGGGCTGACACCCGGGCGCCAATCTTGTAAGAGTCAAAAATAGTCACAGGGGTCGATCGCTCGATTCCAATGACTTAAGCTTTTATGCTGAAGTTAGCTGAAGCATTTATGTTTAACCTGATGTATATTTCTCCAGAGCAAGACCAAAAAATTCGCTACATCATCCGAGAGTGCGGTCAAGAAGCCCACAAGCTTGCAGCGGAACCTTTTGAAGTTTCCGAGAAAGGCCCAGATGACTACGTGACGAGTATCGATCGCTACTTAGACGGAAAACTATCAGCAGCATTTAGCGCTTTGTTTCCTGAAGATGGCAGGATCACGGAGGAAAACACGTCCTCCAGAGCAGCTTACCAGGCAAATTACCAGCGCCTCTGGTGCATCGATCCCCTGGACGGGACGGAGGGATTTATTCAGGGAAAACAGCACTATGCTGTGATGGTGGGGCTGTTGTTGGAGGGGGAACCGGTGGCCGGCTGGATCTACGCCCCGGCTTTTGACCAAATGTATTTTGGCGGCAAAGATTGGGGATTGTTCCAAACTGTAGGAACCTCTTCGCCGCAGCCGATCGGCCTTTGCAAACCCCCCGCTCCGACACCGTTCAATTGTAAAATTATTCTCGGCGACAGAGACCAGAAAAACTATGCCGGGGCGATCGCCCAAAGCATCCCAGGAGTAGAATTTTACTCGCTGGGAAGCTTTGGCTTAAAAGTTATGGAAATCATACAAGGTCGAGCCGGTTTGTACCTGTATTTCAACGGTAGAGTTAAAGTGTGGGATACCGCCGGCCCTCTGGCCCTAGCAAAGGCAGCCGGATTGGTCTGTTGCGACTTGCAAGGTCAACCGCTGAGGTGGACGGCAGACGCCATAGAGCCGGAGTCTCTGGCCCACACGCAGTCGATCGCGATCGGCTGGCCGGATTATATAGAAGCTCTGTTGGGGAAAGTTCAACAGGCAGTGGGACGCCTGTAAACCCGTTTAAGATTGAAAAATCTGCCCATAATTTTAGGTGAAGCGGGCCCCTGTACCCTGATTGGAGAATTGGGTTTTAAACCCCATAGTTCTAGGACAGCTTTGCATTAAAATTGAAATGTCTACAGGCTCAAGACACGTTGAAACAGCTACGGTGAGAGCGCACCTAGACAGCTAGAGGGGCAATGGTTGACTCCAACCCTGAAGGCATACAAGCATTTGACTTGTGAGGAAAACAAAAAGTCAACCTAGGGCATTGGGAGACTTAAAACGAACGTGGAGACTGAGTGAGACTTGCTTCTTGCAAGCATTAGTCTGTGAAGCGTTAAGGAATCCTCTCTCATTCAGGAAGAGGAGGTATGTCAAAGGAGCTATGAGACGAAGTAAGTTTCGCCTGTGTCTGAGATTTGCGTCTCGTTCGCTTTGTGTCAATCTTATGTAGCAGCAACAGATTGTTTGTTTTCTCAAACAGCGATCGTTCCCTAGCTATTGGGTGTCGCCTAATCTAATTTCCCACCTCCGCGAGTTTGCATGAAGACAGAAGCTTTCAGTGAGCTGTTCCCTCTATTTAAGGGTGCTAACCCAGAAACCTTGGGAGGGCTGCTATCCAATGCCGTTAAGCATGAGTATCCCCCAGGCCGAGCTGTGGTGATGGAGGATTCTTGGGGTAACGCAATTTATTTTGTTGTGTCGGGCTGGGTCAAAGTCCGCCGCCTGTCAAACGATCGAGCTGTATCAATGGCTATTTTAGGACGGGGAGCTTTCTTCGGCGAAATGGCCATTCTTGATGAATCTCCCCGATCGAATGACGTACTTGCTCTATCGCCCGTGCGGCTGATCAGTGTCACGGCTCAGCGATTTATCCAAACCCTGTTTAAAGATCCGCAATTGCATCACCGGATGCTGCAACTGATGGTGCGGCGCCTGCGCCAAACCAATCTCCGCTCTCAACTCCAGAACCGCCAGCCAGCGGTTAAACTAGCAAATACTTTAGTTGAGCTGGGAGAAAACTACGGTCAGAAAACTGCTGAGGGCAGAGATATCTTCAATATCCCTTATGAAGATTTAGCTGACGTGACAGGTATCGCCCTAGATGAAACCAGCAAAATTATGGAAAAACTAGATAGTAAAGGCTGGATCAAAATCGATCCAGAGCACCAAACTATCCATTTGATCAACCTCAAGCACTTGATGAATTTGGCAAGTCAATGACCGATGTCACTTATGAGGATACCTCGTCCGCTGCCGATCGCGCGATCGGACAACTAACAGCACCGACCATTCACTATTCGGTGGCGATGCCCAATCCTGAATCCCACCTGTTTGAAGTGACTTTGCGCGTGCAGGGTTGGTCGGAGCCGGTGCTGGATTTAAAAATGCCTGTCTGGACTCCCGGTTCTTACTTGGTTCGAGAGTACGCCCGCCACCTGCAAGATTTTCGATCGCTAGGAGGCGATCGAGCTTTACTTTGGCGCAAGATTAGCAAAAATCACTGGCAAATCGAGACAAATTCAGTGTCAGATGTCACGGTTTGCTACCGGATTTTTGCCAACGAACTGACAGTACGAACCAATCATTTAGACTCGACTCACGGTTATTTTAATCCAGCGGCTCTGTGCTTTTTCTTGCCCGGTTTTGAGCGCAACTGCTATACGGTGACAGTGGTGCCACCGCAGCCGGAATGGCGCACAGTTACTACTTTGCCGCCTGTTTCTGGGGAAGATTTTACTTTCGCTGCTGCGGATTTTGACACCCTTGTCGATAGTCCTTTTGAGATTGGCTGTCACGAGTCCTACGATTTTGAAGTGATGGGAAAACCCCATCAGCTTGTAGTTTGGGGACAAGGCAATTTAGAACCAGAACGGGCAATTCAAGATATCAAGAAAGTCATTGAGGTAGAAGCAGAAATGTTCGGCGGTTTGCCTTACGACCGCTATGTGTTTTTGTTGCATTTGTCTGGCTCTGGTTTTGGCGGATTGGAACACAAGGATAGTTGCACTCTTAACTATTCGCGTTTTGGTTTTCGGAACAAGGACAAGTACGAACGGTTCATTCAATTGGTGGCTCACGAGTTTTTTCACCTCTGGAATGTCAAGCGCATTCGACCGAAAGCTCTCGAAATATTTGACTACGAACAAGAGAATTATACTCCTTCTTTATGGTTCTCTGAAGGCACGACCAGTTATTACGATTTGCTAATTCCTTTTCGAGCGGGTCTCTATGGCGTGAAAGGTTATTTCCAAAATCTTGCCAAAGAAATCACTCGCTTGCAGACGACTCCGGGGCGGAACGTGCAGCCTGCGAGCGAGTCGAGTTGGGATGCTTGGATTAAACTTTATCGGAGGGATGCTAATAGCGATAATTCGCAGATTTCCTATTATTTGAAAGGGGAATTAGTTTCGTTTCTGCTGGATTTGTTGATTCGAGCTAAACACGGCAACGCGCGATCGCTCGACGATGTGATGCGTTTGATGTGGCAGCAGTTTGGCGGTTGTTCTCCTGAAAATGAAGATTTTGACCAGAAGTCGGGAACAGAGGCAAAGCCTGCGTATCTGACATCAAATGGTAAGTTAAATGCTCGCTCGCGGACGGCAGAAATAGGCTTTACTCCCGAAGAGTTGCAAAGTGCGATCGAGTCTGTAGCCGGCATGGATTTGAGTGACTTTTTTGCGCGCTATGTAGACGGCACAGAAGAGTTGCCTTATAACGAATATCTGGAACCTTTCGGGCTACAAATTTGGGTAGATGAAAGCGAGCAAACGCCTCGGATTGGTTGGACGTTGGGAGCGGAAAACGGGCGGCAAATGGTTAAATTTGTCGAAGCAGGATCTCCGGCACAATTGGCCGGAATTGACGCTGGAGACGAGTTGCTGGCGATCGCAGGTTTTCGAGTAAATGCCGAACAAGTGGCAGAGAGGCTGAAAGACTATCAGCCGGGGGACACCGTAGAAGTGACAGTTTTTCATCAAGACGAACTGCGGACTTGTTCTGTTACTCTCGCCCAGCCGCGCCCCGGCCGTTATTCGATCGTACCAGTCGATCGGCCAAGCACTATTCAGAAACAAAACTTTACTGGATGGCTGGGTGTTCCTCTGTCGAATTTGTGACATCATTGTTAGTAGTTAGTAGTTAGTTGTTATTTGTTACTTGTTACTTGTTGGTTGTTATTTGTTAGTTTTAATAACCAATAAGATTGTGTCCGGTTAATTACCTATCATAAATTTTGTACTGACAGCGCTCGTCCTCACTGCAAAACTATAGGCCAATCGGGAAGGACTCAAATCCTGACTAAAAAAGACTTTTATGATGGTTGTCTCACCGGATATGACATAAAAAATCAGCAATAACCAGTAACAAATAACTCATAACAAATAACCCATTAGCAATCACCAATTTTAATTATGCAAACCCCACCTCCTCCATCAATTACGCCTCGCCAGATGAACCTGCTGCGAATCGTTTCCTCTATGGCCTGGGCTGATGGCGAACTCGCAACAGAAGAAGTTAATTTAATGCTCGATCGCTTTTGCCGTTTGTTTGCCGCAGATGACGACGCACAACAAATGCAACAGGAACTGCGGGATTACATCATGCAAAATATTCCCCTTGATGAGTTGATTCACCAACTAGAAACTCAAGAGGAAAAAGAATTAGTCTTGCAACTCGGCTATGAAGTGATTGCATCTAGTTCTCGCACTCCCGACGAACCAAACATTAACTCTGACGAAGCCGCAGCTTATCAAAAATTAGTGCAGTTGCTGAATCTTCCAGAAGATGCTGTCAAGCGTATTGAAGCAGAAGCATCATCGGCGACACATACTTCGGAGGGAATTATAGAGAAGATAGCTCACAAATTAGAACAGTTCATCAAACGCTAGTTTGTGACTGGCGCGCGGCTGATTCCTGGTTGATTCCTGTATTTCTAGTTACTAAACCTGAAATTTTTAAGAGCAACCGGGAATAATTCGCCATAGGTAAGTCTTTTTTACTTAATACTTTTGGACTGGGTAATATAGCCCTTCTCAGATAGGTGAGGTACGTTGTTGGGCTTCAGCCCTCTTCGTTTGGGCTTCAGCCCTCTTCGTTTAAGCGGTTATATAAGCAGTCAGTCATACCTCATCTTTCTGATAAATGCTATACAATTTTTTCCAAATAATGTAACCTAACAATTGTTGTGCAAGAGTGTTAGGCAAAGTTGTTGATTCTCCCGGATGTGTAAGATCAAATCCGGCTGTACCAGAATGATTAAACCGCAGAGCGCGCAGAGGACACAGAGGGAGAAAATAGAGAGAGGTACTCATGGGTATAGGGCATAGGGCATAGGGCATAGGGCATAGGGCATAGGGCATACCTCACTTTTTTTGAGAAAGGCCATATCATCTTCGGGTAAAGATCGATCTTATGATTGTTGAGAATATTCTCAAGTAAGTGACTAATAACTAATAACTAATAACTAATAACTAATAACTAATAACTAATGACTAATAACTCTTTAAAATTATTGTTCCTATCAACTTCTGTCGGTCAACTCGGTTCGGGGTTGGGCGGCGGAGTAGAACTTACAGTCTTCAACATTGCTAAAGAATTGCAGCGCCGAGGTCATAAAATAACAGTTGTAGCACCCACAGGTTCAGTTTTAGAGTCAATTCCAATCATCGAAATCGCGGGGGATTTGCAAGTAACTGCCCAAACACAAGATTACCACGATCCGATTGTGATGCCTGCCGATTCTGTGCTGGCGAATATGTGGGAATATGCTCGCCAAGTTCAGGATGATTGGGATCTGATTGTTAACTTTGCCTACGATTGGCTGCCGTTTTATTTGACGCCATTTTTTAACACTCCGATCGCACATTTTATCAGTATGGGCTCCATGTCGCGATCGTTCGATCGCATCGCCGGACAAATCGCCGTCAAATTTCCCGGTACGCTGGGAGTTTGCACCCTTACCCAAGCCCAAACCTTTGCCTTTGCTAGCGAGTGCGAGTTGGTGGGAAACGGCGGCATCGATTTATCGCTGTACGAATTTTGCAGCCAACCGGAACCAAAATTAGCTTGGCTAGGCCGCATCGCCCCGGAAAAAGGCTTAGAAGATGCTGTGGCGGCTGCAAAAATTACAGGCATTCCCCTAAAAATTATGGGCAAAATGCAAGATGAGGATTATTGGCACAAAATTTGTACAGATTACCCGGATGCTCCGGTAGAATATTTAGGGTTTCTGACAACAACCAAAATGCAAGAACAAGTCCGCCAGTGCCGAGCATTGTTGATGACGCCGCGCTGGGTGGAAGCTTTCGGAAATGTGGCGATCGAGGCTTTAGCGTGCGGTGTGCCTGTGATTGCTTACGAGCGCGGGGGGCCGGCGGAAATTGTGCGAGATGGGCTGACGGGCTTTTTAGTGGAACCTGATAGTGTAAATGGGCTGGTAAGTGCGATCGACCGTTTAGACAAAATTGACCGCAGTGCTTGCCGGCGACAAGCAGAGGTAGAATACAATTTAGGAGCCGCGGGCGATCTTTTTGAACGCTGGTTCAAGTCTATTGTAAAATTGAGTTAAATAAACTCTTAATTGACCACAACAAAAGACCACAAAAATAACTATGGCAACTGAACGTTTAGTGCTTTTATCGAGCAGAGAAATCGAAAAAATGCGTCAAGCTGGCAGCTTAGCAGCTCAGCTTCTTCTGCATCTCGAACCAATGATTAAACCGGGTGTCAGCACTCTGGCAATTAACGACGAAGCGGAACGCTGGACTTTAGCCCACGGTGCAAAAAGTGCTCCGTTAGGTTATAAAGGATTTCCGAAATCTCTGTGTGCTAGTGTCAATGAAGTTGTCTGTCACGGCATCCCGAATGCAAAACAAATTCTCAGAAAAGGTGACATTATTAACATTGATGTAACGCCTTTAGTTGATGGCTATCACGGCGATACTTCTAAAACTTTTTTTGTTGGGGAACCTTCACCTGTAGCTAAAAGGTTAGTTGAAGTAACTGAGGAATGTCTCAGAAGAGGAATTGCGGAAGTTAAGCCTGGTGCTCGTACCGGTGATATCGGTGCGGCGATTCAAGAATATGCTGAAGCGCAGGGTTTTTCGGTGGTGCGAAATTTTGCGGGACACGGCGTGCATCGCGTTTTTCACACGGAACCGGAAATTTTGCATTACGGTAAGCGGGGGACGGGAAAGAAGCTCAGACAAGGTATGGTTTTTACGATCGAGCCGATGATTAATGAGGGTACTTGGGATGTGGAAATTTTGGCGGATGGTTGGACTGCTATCACTAAGGATAAAAAGCTTTCGGCTCAGTTTGAACACACTCTGGCTGTGACTGATTCTGGGGTGGAAATTCTGACTTTGCCGTAGGTATGAAAGGTGGAATTCCGCCGCATGGAATTCGGAATTAGGTACGTAGTTGCGCTTCAGCGCTCTTAGTATTATATACGGAAAGAGCAATCCTAAATCATTTTCAAGCTCGGGAAATTATCAAATCCTTGCTATAAAATGAGTTTAGCAAGACGAGAGGTAGTCGTACCTTGAAACTTAGATAGGATTACTATATTTACGAAAAGAGCGCTGAAGCGCAACTACGTACCTTTGAGCGCTGAAGCGCAAGCAACTACGTACCTTTGAGCGCTGAAGCGCAACTACGTACCTTTGAGCGCTGAAGCGCAACTACGTACCTTTGAGCGCTGAAGCGCAACTACGTACCTTAATAGATAATTATTAATATGAAATGGCTGCAACCGGGAGATTTGCTGCGGGCGATCGCACCTAGCGGCGCGCTGCGAGAATTGACTAATTTTGAACGCGGTTTGGAAATTTGGAAATCCCGCGGCTATCGAGTTGAATTAACACCGGGTTTTGCCGATCGCGCTGGCTACTTGGCCGGTTCCGACGAAAACCGCGCCCGACAGCTCGCAGATGCCCTCAGTGACCCGGATTGTCGCGGTATTCTGTGTGTTCGAGGCGGTTTCGGTAGCACTCGACTTTTGGAAAAAGGTAAGGTGGGCGATCGCACGAATTCCGGGTTTCCGACTCCCGATTCCCATGCGCCGAAATGGTTGATCGGCTTTTCCGATATTACGGCTTTGCTGTGGAATGACGACAAATTGGGGATTTGGGGCGTTCATGGGCCGCTGCTGACGACTTTGGGCGCGGAACCGGATTGGTCTGTCGATCGACTTTTTGACTGCGTAGAAGGCCGTCCGTTACAATCTTTGCAAGGTAAGGGATGGGCTGGTGGAAAGGCTTCTGGGCGGTTGTTTCCGGCGAATCTGACGGTGGCTACTCATTTGCTCTCCACCCCTTATCAACCGGATTTGACTGGTGCTATTCTCGCATTTGAGGATGTTTCGGAGGCTCCTTACAGGGTCGATCGGATGTTGACTCAGTGGCGGATGGCGGGGGCTTTTGCGGGGGTGCGGGGGATTGCTTTGGGACGGTTTAGTCGCTGCGAGGTTGGCCCGGATAGTCCTAGTTTTACTATAGAAGAGGTTTTGCGCGATCGGCTCTTTGACTTGAATATTCCCATTGTCTCGGATTTACCGTTTGGCCATGAAGGGGTTAACGCTGCTTTACCGATGGGAATTGAGGCGAGTCTCGATGCTGAATCGGGATTGCTGATTTGTGGAGATACATCGCAACTTTAGATGCGGCATCAACGTCTGTAAGTTGGTAGGGTGCGTCAGGGAGAAATTATTAGTCTGTGATTAAAACACTCAGCCCTGACGCACCGTACAGTTGGTAGTCAGTTGGTAGAGTGCGTCAGGGAGAAATTATTAGTTGGTAGGGTGCGTCAGGGGAAAAATAATTAGTCTGTGATTAAAACACTCAGCCCTGACGCACCCTACGATAATTCCTAAATAGTCCAGTTGGGTGAGGTTAACACGGTTGGCATAAATTAGATTTAAAATAGAGTGTGTATGCAAATGTCGGCGCCAACAAGGCAAAAAGATTTTAAAACTTTTGAGAGGTTGATATGAAAGCACACAACTTGTTAAACAGTATTGCTGCCGCAGTCCTAGTTACCGGATTGGCACTTACGGCGATTCCGTCAAGTGCGGTTGCCGAATCGATACAAAATAACGATCGCATAGATGGAGTAATCCGCCGCACTTCCCCGATTTACCGTTTCCGAAATATGTGGACGCCCGGAACTCCGACGGAAGAATTGCGCGGTCAAGAATATACTTTCACTGCGCGGGAAGGCGATAACATTCAAGTGTTTTTAGATACGGATAGAAGTCGCGGTTTTACTCCCGTTATGGTACTATTTTACGGGAACAACAAGCAAGTCGCTTTTACCCAAGACCGTTCTTTTAATTATGTGATTCCCCGCAGTGGCGATTACAAGCTTTTGGTGTTAGCGAAAGATGCTGCGAGGGGCGGTAGCTACACGGTGGAAGTTGCGGGAATTGATGGCGGCGACAGACGTGCTAGTAATAATAGATGGGATGACAGAAGCGATAGGGGCCGTAACAGCAGCAGCTACGATGGAGAACGGATTTTGCGTGATGATTTTGGCTTAAATCCGATCGACTGTCGCCTCAGACGTACTATGGTAAGAGTAAGATTTGACGATACCGGGAGAGACGGGACTTATTGCGCTGTACCGACTAGGGCTGTTCCGGCGGGCGATTATTATTACAATTCGCGGACTAGGGATTTAGATTCGGCGAGGGCGGATGATGGTAGATTCGATCGCTCTAATGATAATAGCAGGTTCGATCGTCCCGAGCAATGTCGCGTATCTGTAGGCGGAGTCTGTGTGACTAGGTAAGCCCGAAAAAATCATCTTTTCCGAGGAATTGTAGGGGCGGGTTCACCCTGATTTGTAACTCAAATCAACAATATCTATAAACCCGCCCCAACCCAACTAGGTAAGCCCGAAAAAATCATCTTTTCCGAGGAATTGTAGGGGCGGGTTCACCCTGATTTGTAACTCAAATCGACAATATCTATAAACCCGCCCTAACTTGGAGTGATGGGTGGGGGCGGGTTTTTGAGTCCGTCGATTTCATTGTAGATTTGGGTGAACCCGCCCCTACAAATCTTGGTATTTTAGATGTAATTTTGTATTCCTGAATCAGTTGCTGGTTACCAGCTAAAATTTGTGAGGCAATTAATTCAGTTCCAAAAATAATGGATACTATTGATATTTAAGGCTTCCGTTTTCATTGTATTCAAGTTCATGATACTTGCCACCTAAACCTAAATCATGTAAGCACCTCTGGTAGTTTTTGGGGCCCATATCAAAAGCATTAGTCTGATTCAATCTTGCCCATTCAGCTACTTTTAGCTGGCTAGTTACCCCTGAAGCATCAACTACAGTTTTGACAATCCAATCAAACATCTTTATTTACTCTTTAAGTTCGTATAATTTAATTATATTCCTATTGATTTTTTTGGGTCAAGTTTCCATTCAATTATTTTCCCCAGCGAGTGGGGAGATTTGCAAGGGTTCCCAAAATTATCCGTCAAAACTCCTTCAACCCCGCAGAAAAACTCGCTGAAACCCTTGCCCAGCAATGCTGCGAGGGTTAGAACGAAACAGCGTATTTTCAGCCATTTTCCCGACCCCTCGCAAACTACCACAGTTCGATCGCAAATCAAGCTCTACCAATTAATGAATTAATTCAGTCCAGAAAACAGAAGCGCTGAAAAAATAGATGCGGAGATTGCTTTCATAAGAGATCGCTTCGCTAACGTTCCTCGCAATGACAGATAGTGCCTCGCAATGATAGATAGTAGGGAATTTACCCATCAAACCCAAAGAAACCGGGTTTTTTTGCGAATCTGCCGACTGCGACGAAGAATTATCGCCAAAAACCCGGTTTCTGAGCCCCGCGTCAGTCCGAATACACATACAGACATCAGACAATAGCTGCTGCGGGCCGATCGCCGAATTTTCGATCGAAAAGGACGATCGCACAGTGGTAAGCTACCAAAGACATTAAAAGATCTAAATTCGAGAAAAGTTAAGATGTCATCATTAAATGAAGTTCCCTTGCTGTTGCGGGCAGCCCGCGGCGAAACCCTAGACCGCCCGCCCGTGTGGATGATGCGCCAAGCCGGTCGCTACATGAAAGCCTATCGAGATTTGCGAGAAAAGTATCCCTCCTTTCGCGAACGTTCCGAAATACCCGAAGTTGCGATCGAAGTTTCCCTTCAGCCGTGGCGCGCGTTTCAACCCGACGGCGTAATTTTGTTTTCCGATATTGTCACCCCAATGCCCGGTTTGGGCATCGACATGGACATCGCCGAAGGTAAAGGCCCGATTATCCACGCACCCATCCGCACTCAGCAGCAAATCGACAACCTGCAACCGCTGAACCCGGAAGAAAGTTTGCCTTTTATCAAAACTATCCTCAAATCCCTGCGCGCGGAAGTCGGCAACAAATCCACCGTGCTCGGTTTTGTCGGCGCGCCCTGGACTTTAGCAGCCTACGCCGTTGAGGGCAAAGGTTCTAAGGATTATGCGATTATCAAAAACATGGCATTTTCCGATCCAACTTTACTGCATCAGTTGCTGTCGAAATTTGCAGATGCGATCGCAGTTTACGTGCGCTATCAAATCGACTGCGGCGCCCAAGTAGTGCAAATGTTCGACTCCTGGGCCGGCCAACTGTCCCCGCAGGATTACGACACCTTCGCTCTACCATACCAAAAACAGGTATTCGAGCAAGTCAAAAAAACCCATCCCGACACACCGCTAATCCTATTAGTCACAGGTAGCGGCGGCCTTCTCGAACGCATGGCTACATCCGGCGCAGATATCGTCAGCGTCGATTGGACGGTTGATATGGCCGACGCGCGCAAGCGTTTGGGCCCCAACATGAACGTTCAGGGAAATCTCGATCCCGGCGTATTGTTTGGTTCTCAACCGTTTATTCGCGATCGAATTCTTGATACAATTCGCAAAGCGGGCGATCGGGGACACATCCTCAATTTAGGACACGGCGTATTGCCGGGAACTCCCGAAGATAACGTGCGTTTCTTCTTTGAAACCGCGAAACAAGCCGACAAATTGCTCGCAGTTACTGCTTGAATTTGACAGGAATTAAAAACCCCAAAAACCTCATTCTCCAAAATCCGTAGGGGCGGGTTCACCAACAACCTTAAAAGTTGCAAACAGGTGAAATAAACCCGCCCCCACTACTTAAATTTGACAGGAATTCAAACCCCAAAAACCCGTAGGGGCGGGTTCACCAACAACCTTAAAAGTTACAAACAAGTGAAATAAACCCGCCCCCACCCACCGAAAATCCCCTTTAACTCCTGGTAATAGAATCCGGAGATACCCCCTAACCCCCCTTAAGAAGGGGGGAACAAGAGCATTCAAAGTCTCGCTAAAAAACGAAGTAACAAGAGCATTCAAAGTCCACCTTCTTAAGGGGGATTTAGGGGGATCAAACCTCAACTGTCACCCAAATCTATGGCCGACTAAAGCCTCAAATTCAAACCAATAACTCCCCCTCTCCCCCTCTCCCTCTCTCCCCACCTCCCCCCCTTCCCCTTCTGCAAATGACAAAAAAAATTTTCATAACGGGTGCAAGTGGCTGTATCGGTCACTACATGGCCGAAACCTTGATTCAACAGACAAACCACGAACTCTACCTATTAGTTCGCAACCCCGACAAGCTAAAATTTGACTGGAAAGCGCGATCGGGCATCAATATCATACAAGGCGACATGAAAGATATCGATCGCCATTCCGAACTGCTGCAAACAATAGACGTAGCAATTTTAGCAGCCACAGCTTGGGGAGGAACCCAAGAAGTTTTTGATGTCAACGTCACCAAAACTCTGCGCCTCATTCAACTACTTTCGCCCCAGACTTGCGAACAAGTAATATACTTTTCAACCGCCAGTATTCTCGGTAGAGATAACAACTTGCTCAAAGAAGCCGGAGAACTAGGAACAGATTATGTTCGTTCCAAATACGATTGCATGACGCAATTATCTACGTTAACAAATGTGCCTCCAATTACCGCACTTTACCCAACCTTAGTATTAGGAGGAGACGCAGAAAAACCAGTTTCTCACCTATCATCCGGTTTGCCGCTTGTCGCCAAATGGATTGGTTTGATTCGCTGGCTGAAAGCAGATGGCAGTTTTCACTTCATCCACGGTGCAGACATTGCCACAGTAGTTAATTACTTAGTCGAACATCCGTCCGATTCCGAGGAACCGCGACATTTTGTACTCGGAAATCCGGCGATTACCGCGAACGAAGTTGTCGAACAAGCTTGCAAGTATTTGCATACAAAAATATTTTTTCGGATTACTCTGTCACCTTGGCTTGCCGATTTTTTTATTTGGTTGTTCCGAATTCAGATGGCTGCTTGGGATAGATTTTGTATCAGCTACCGCCATTTTACCTATCAAAATCTGGTCAATCCCGAAAGCATTGGATTGCCGAGTTACTGCGGCACAGTTGCTGATATGTTAAGAACTAGCGGAATTCCAGATAAAAATACAAAGTAGTCCGTACACTCCGCACCAATAATCGGACAGGCTAGAAGCCCATCCCACAATCTTTCTTGTGGGATGGGCTTCTAGCCCGTCCCTAATTCTTTATCCTATTCAACTCTACTATTTCAAATTCTTTTTTGCCTGATTCGGGCACTTTTGAAGCGATTATCGTCAATCAATGGTGAGATACGATAAGATATCAACATTTGCCAACTATAACAGGGAACTGCAAGCTAAAAATTGCGCCCATTATCTTTGTGTTAGGGGGTGTCGCCCCTTTCTAGATAGTCGATCGCGGGCAAGATCGTAATTTTAGCCTTAACATTAAATATTGAGAGTCGATCGAACTCTCAAACGCCAGCCAGATCGCAAGTCTTTTAGTGATGTGAGGTTTAACATACTATGCGAGTGCTTCTAGTTTACCCCCTGTTCCCGAAAACATTCTGGTCTTATGAGAAAATCCTAGAATTAGTCGATCGCAAAGTGCTGCTTCCACCGCTGGGTTTGGTCACAGTAGCAGCCATTCTACCCCAAGAATGGGAATTCAAGTTAGTCGATCGTAACATCCGACAAATCACCGAAGCAGAATGGGAATGGGCAGAGCTCGTTATTCTGTCAGCGATGATTGTCCAAAAAGAAGACTTGCTAGACATCATCCGCGAAGCCAAGCGGCGCGGTAAATCCGTAGCTTGTGGCGGCCCCTACCCAACTTCCGTACCCGAAGAGCCCCAAGCAGCCGGCATCGATTACCTGATTCTCGACGAAGGCGAAATCACCCTACCGATGTTCGTCGAAGCCATCGCGCGCGGTGAAAAAAGTGGAATTTATCGATCGGACGGCGTAAAACCCGATGTTACCACAACCCCTGTTCCCCGCTTCGACCTGCTGGAATTAGACAGCTACGACTCAATGTCGATTCAATTTTCCCGAGGCTGTCCCTTCCAGTGCGAATTCTGCGACATCATCGTCCTCTACGGGCGCAAACCCCGCACCAAAGAACCCCAACAATTAATAGCAGAACTAGACTGTCTCTACAACCTAGGTTGGCGGCGCGGCGTCTTCATGGTAGACGACAACTTTATCGGCAACAAACGCAGTGTCAAACTATTGCTAAAAGACTTAGAAGTCTGGCAAATAGAACACAAATTCCCCTTCAACTTCAACACAGAAGCATCCATCGACTTAGCCCAAGACCAAGAATTGATGGACATGATGGTGAAATGTCATTTCAACGCCGTATTCCTAGGAATTGAAACCCCCGACGAAGAAAGCTTGCAAATGACCAAAAAATTCCAAAATACTCGCAACTCCCTGATAGAATCAGTAGAATTAATTGCCAAATCAGGTTTGCGAGTAATGGCCGGATTCATCATCGGATTCGACGGCGAAAAACCGGGCGCAGGCCAACGCATCGTCAACTTCGCCGAAGCAGCAGCAATTCCCAGTACAACCTTTGGAATGCTGCAAGCTTTACCGCACACTGCATTATCGCACCGACTAGCAAAAGAAGGCAGATTGCGCGACAAATCCGGCAACTTGAATCAGACTACATTGATGAACTTCATTCCGACGCGGCCGCTAGAAGACATCGCGAGAGAATATGTTCAAGCATTTTCTGACGTGTACGATGCTGAGAAATATTTAGACCGCACCTACCGCCACTTCTTGATGTTAGGTGCACCTACAGCAAATATACCATCAAGAATCCCCAGTTGGATCGACTTGCGAGCACTGCTAACCGTAGTTTGGCGCCAAGGAGTCAAGCGTTCAACTCGCTGGAAGTTCTGGCATCATTTGTTCAGCATTCTCAAACGCAATCCTGCCGTTTGGGATCACTATTTAACAGTGTGCGCCCACAACGAGCATTTCCTGGAATACCGCCAAATTGTGCGGGATGAAATCGAGGCTCAATTAGCCGAGTTTTTGGCTAATGAGTCTCAGACAGTGTATCAACAACCTGTTGCTACTGAGGAAAAGGAAGTGCAAGTGGTTTAGGGTTGAAGAATTCAACCGAATAGCCAGATATCCGACTTATTTAATTAAGAAGTCGGATATCTAAAAGAAGAGCATTTTACGGCGAAACTGTAGTCTAACTAATTAAGTAGCGCGATCGCAGTCAAACCCCATTGATTTTTCTTTTTATCAAACCTTTTGACAACAGCAAGATTAACTGTTTGATCATTTTGCAACTGAGAAGCTAATTCATGAGGAACATGAACATCCTCTACAAACCCAAAACCCTTTTGATGCAAGCGAAACCGACCTGTTTTACAAGACATACTATCAAATAGTTTGCCCGATTCGCGTTTCTCAACAGCAACCACCGTTAGCCGATCGCCATTCTCATCAACAGTCACTATCACCGGCGCGCCCATTAGTAGATTTAAATTCTTCAGCATTCCTCGTTCTGGACTAACAACTTCTTCAGATACACTATCAGAATGCAATCCAAACTTGAGCATCATCTTGCCAGTTTTTGCTGTAAACGAGCCGAGGTAGTTAGCATTCAATTGCGGGCAATTTTGCCAAATCACCTTTTCGGCATCAGCAGCTATATTTTCTAACACTTCCTCTGCGTTAGATATATTTCCAGCACCAGCATACCAACTAGCAGTCAAGAGATTACGGAGCGATTGGGGGATTTTCCATTTGTTACTGTTACGAACATTAAAAGCTCGATCGGCAGCCCATTTAGCCACTTTCCATTGTCCTTTATTTGCTGCGAGTCGGCTGAGATCCTCAAAAACGCCAACACCAAAATTTTCATCCCTGCAAGTCAAACACGCTTTTGCACAAAGTGCCAATGCTAGTGTAGGATCAGAGGTTTCCACGACTTTAGCTAATGCGTGCCACGCCCAGTAATCGCTACGCTTCTGCTTCACAAAGGAAACCAGAAGTTTTTGAGCTTCTGTCGATCGCCCCAAACGATTTAGCAATAAAGCCTTGCGATAATTTAGCCATTCCGGTTTTTGAACTTTGGCGCGATCAAGTGCAACATCGATCAATGTAATGGCAAAATTTTGTAATTCTGTTGCATCAAGATAATCTTGAACAGTCAATTCACAAGCAATCTTTCCTACTTCTCTTGCTGTTTTCTCAACCAGCGAATCAAAAACTTTACCATCATTAGCAGTAGAAACCTGAAAGTCTTCCGCTTGAAAACTATCAACACCAGCCCATTTTAGGAACTTTGGTAAAAACTTGATTTGCTTTGGAAATCGTAGAATTTGGGATAGCAAACGACTAAATAGCAAATCCGGTCGATTCAGCTTGAGTTTGTAATATTCTCCCAATATTTCCTTGATCTGGCTGACAGACGACTCTGTATCTATGGATTCAGATTGATTAGCTGTATCTACCAGTTTTTTTACTTTGTCGTAGAGAACCCAACCAACACTGCTAGCCAGAAATTTGTCGTTTGGATGCTGTTTTAGCAGTTCGTACCCTCTGGAATAAGCTTCATCTATCTGTCCAGCTTTTCTCAAATTTTTGATTTCTTCTGTTAAATTCGACATTTTTATAACTCCAGTGCGAGGTGAACTAATTCTACAACTTGTACATTTGTGTATCCGATCGGGAAAACTTGCGTCACAAAACCATCTCCATCGTAGAAAACTTGCATTTTGAGAGCGCCCATGTCTGATTTGAGATAGTAAATTTCGTGATAATCATGGTGTTCAATTCCCTGAATTACTATTTTGTGTGGGTCGAGTTTGGCTTTAATTAGATCGTGAACTGTTTGCTGAAATTCATTTCCTAATCGCAGTTTTGATGTGATAGCATCCACAACGACAGTGGCAAATTCCATCGGCTCAGATTTCACAGTTTCAATTCGCGTCACCTGAAATTTGCCATTATAATGCAAGCGAAGAGAACACATTTCTGTATCGTCTTCTGAGCTAAAACCATAAACTTCCTGATAACTATTATGCTTGTATGAAATTACCTGAATTCTATGAAATGTAAGACTTTCCGCGATATGCAAGTAAAGATTTTTTAAAGGTTTTTCCAGGATAGGGAAAGCCGAAATATTTGCATTACCTGATTCTGAATCAGGGTCAAATGCAATGATATCCTTGAAAACAACAGAATCTAGCTTGCCTTGACTGCCGTTCCAAGTTGCTTTAAAAAATGGTGTAATCGAGGGAAAATTCAGGATAAAAAGTCGATTTTGAACTACAGAAAACAAGGTATAAACCAATCGAAAATAAGTGGCATTTGTTTGTCCCTGGCCAGTCTCCATATTCGCGATCGCAGTTTTAAACTTCTGCCCCTGGGCGCGATGCAGAGTCAGCGCGTAACCAAACCTCAGACGCGCTGCGTTTAAGTACGGATCGTTGCGTAGAAACTTTGCTTCGCTAGAATTGTCCGATTCGTCTGATTCTCTTACCTGTTTCTGCTGTTGTCTAAATTTGCTAATTGCTGAAACCCGCAGAGCTACAAGTGTGTCCTTGTCAAATTCTGGTTTGTCCGCATATAAATAATCGCTCAAGCAGAGGAACTCGACCTCTTTACCGTTCTCAAGTAGCCGCACTCTAATCCGCAAAAAATTTATCTGAATTGGCTGTTCGCGTCCTTTCAGCGGTTGGATTAAGGGTGTATTGGGATTAACTTCTATGACTTCAGCAAAAGAGTTATTTGATATATAAGTTTGCTCTAGCTTTTGTTCATCTACTTCGACAGGACTATTGTGGATATGTACAATATCACCTGCAACGATCTCTTTACCTCGACCAAAAAACTCTTGTCTAACCTGATGATTAATGCGGTTAACCAATTCGTTGGTGAAAACTATAAACTTGGTAAATCGGGAATCTTCCAGGAATACAGCTTTCGATATCTCCTGTTGGCGATCGCGATCGACTATTTGGATGCAATTCGAGTCATCGGCGATCGCTCTGAGCTGATTAAATCTGCTAAAATGTATGCTTTGAGCGATTTTTTGACAATTTTTGACAAACAAATTTTGCTGTTGGTCTGGAAGTATAAACTCAAGATTGATGCGATCGATCTCACCGTCTATCGCAGCCTGCAATCGCTCGTAACACAGTGCAGATTCATCTGTTTTGCCTCTCGTTAGCTGAAACGGATCGCCCAGAAAAATCACCTGTCTTTGAGTCTTTTCAATTTCCGTATATTCCAAAAAATCCGTGAGAAGTTTCCCACTACCGTAACGAAAAACATCAGTTTCAAACTGTGAATCGGATATCAGGTGGGCCTCACCGACGATGTAAACCTGTTGCTCTGTATCCTGATTTTTGTTCAATCCATAGATCAGCTGCTCCTTCTCTACTTTATAGTTTTTTGTGAAGATATGCGAGTAAATACTCTTTGACTCTACTGGATAAAGAGACGCAATTTTACTATTAGGAGCAAGAACAGAGTAATTTCGGCTTAAGGATATAGATGTATCGACCATAGCTTTTTGTAGAAGATGCAGGCCAGTTCCAATCATGCCAGTAACGATTAAAATCTTCTTTGAGGAACCTAAAAATTCCTCAACGCGAGCGAATACAGATTCTAGAGACTCAGGTAACTCAAGTTTAGCCATAGCTCAATGACGATTAACTTTACTAGCCGAATATTCTCACAGGTTGAGTAGCACTAGCAATAGTTTTCAGGAAAAAGCTGTTTTTCTCAGTAATTCAGTAACCATCTCAATTTTTTTGTAGCCTATGTTACATGGAACTATCGGATTATTTGTGGCGGGCAAAAGTGCGGAGGTTCCCGCAATCCTAAGAGCTGTAAACCTTAGCTGCGAGACAAATCCGGCGTTCCGACTCGCATCGGAACGGCAGGTTGATCGGCATAGGAGTTACCTCGGAGCGCGCGGTGTCCGTTGATACTGGTTGGTCGGGCAAACGGCTGAACTCACCCGCATACTAAAAAACGCAGATGATTTAGAATCATCTGCGTTCATATGCGGTTTAATTAAACAGGAATTACGCACTGCGAATAAAGAAACCGGGTTTTTTACCGAATCTGTCGCTTACAGCGCGTCTTCTCGCAAAAACCCGGTTTCTGGGATTCCACTCCGAATAAAGAAACCGGGTTTTTTCCGAATTTGTCGGCTACAGCCAATTATTCTGGTAAAAACCCGGTTTCTGGACCCTCATGGGCAAGTCCGACTCAACCCTGTGAAACTCAAGCCGCAACCTGATCTAAAGGCCGCACTTCAGCGAGTAATTTGTGCAAAGCCTCACCTTCCACCACTTCAGTTTCCAACAGTTGCTGCGTGATTGTTTCCAACAATTCCCGATTAGTTTTCAGAATATCCAAAGCTTGCTGATGTGCAGTTTCGACAATTTCTTTGACTTCTTGATCGATCGCCTCAGCAGTCTGAGCACTCACCGCACGGCGGGCATTTCCCATGCCATCGCCTAGGAATGATTGTTGAGCGCGATCGTAAGCCAGAGGCCCCAAAACCTTACTCATACCGTAAGTTGTTACCATCCGTTCCGCTAAATCAGTCGCCCTTTGCAAGTCGTTTGAGGCGCCAGTAGTAATGCTACCAAACACGACTTCCTCAGCCGATCGCCCGCCAAGCAGTGTAGCAATCTGACCGCGCAACTCCGACTCATCCAACAAGAAACGGTCTTCAGTCGGTAATTGCAACGTGTAACCCAATGCAGCCATACCGCGCGGGACGATCGAGATTTTCGCCACTTCGCCACCGCCAGTCATCAGAGCACCCACCATCGCGTGCCCGACTTCGTGGTAAGCCACAATCTTTTTCTCTTTTTCGTTGAGCACCCGGCTTTTCTTTTCCAAGCCAGCTACAACGCGCTCAAACGCCTCATAGAAGTCTTCCTGCGCGACAGTGAGGCGCTTGTTACGAGCAGCTAGCAAGGCAGCTTCATTGACCAAATTTGCCAAGTCTGCGCCCGAAAAACCGGGGGTACGAGTGGCGACTGCCTTCAAGTCAATATCCGGGCCCAACTTCACTTTTTGAGAGTGAATGTTCAAAATTGCTTCGCGGCCGGATAAGTCCGGGCGATCGACTAAAACTTGGCGATCGAAACGGCCGGGGCGCAACAAAGCAGCATCCAAACTTTCCGGGCGGTTCGTTGCAGCGAGTACAATTACCGTAGTATTGCCCGCTGCAAAACCATCCATTTCAGTTAATAGTTGATTGAGAGTTTGTTCGCGTTCGTCATTCCCGCCAAACGCCGCGTTAGTGCTGCGAGATTTGCCGATCGCATCCAATTCATCAATGAAAATAATACAAGGAGCCTGTTTCTTAGCCTGCTCGAATAAATCTCGGACTCTTGCAGAACCGACGCCTACAAACAGTTCCACAAACTCCGAACCGGAGATGCTGAAAAAAGGCACGCCAGCTTCACCAGCCACTGCTTTTGCTAACAGCGTTTTGCCAGTTCCCGGCGGCCCGACTAACAGCACGCCCTTCGGAATTCGCGCGCCAATTGCCGTGAATCTGTCGGGAGTTTTCAGGAACTCAACAACTTCGACTAATTCAGTTTTAGCTTCCTCTACTCCAGCCACATCAGCAAAAGTAATTTTCGCAGATTCGCCTTCTACGTAGACCTTAGCCTTGCTTTTGCCGATCGACAGCGCACCCTGTGGCCCACCACCGCCCCGGTTCATGAAAAATTGAAATATTGCTACAAAAATCAGTGGCGGAACGACCCAGCTTAAAACACTGCCGATCCAGCCATTTTTAGAAGGCGGAGTTGCCGCAAATTCAACGCCTTTTTCTTGCAAAAGTTTAGGCAGTTCCAGGTCAAAAATTGGCGTAGTTGACAAAACTTGTCCTGGTTTGTCGCCTTCGCCTTTGAGTTGGTAACGAATTTCATTTTGACCTACCGAAGCTCTGACTACATCTTGTTCTTGGACTTGATGGACGAACAAACTGTAAGGCACTTGGGGAATTTGTGGCCCTAACAAATTGGGCAAAAAGATGTTTGCCAGTAAAAACAAGCTTGATAGCAATAACACGATATTGCTGATTTGGCGAAAACGAGGGGGTTGGGGCTGGTCTTTAATTGCCATTGATAAGTGTCATCCTTTTAGTTAATTTTGTTTTATTCATATATTTTGCCATCAAAAGTGCGCGGAGTGCTAAGCGGATTTCCTCACTTGATTAGTCGGTTAACCGGGCTGCACTGATTGGGCATGAAAAACGAACCGCGAAGACGCGAAGAACACGAAGGAAGAGCAGAAAGTTATAGTTATAAATTATTGGTTGATAGTTAATGAATGGTTTTTACTTCAGAATCCCTTTAAGATTCTCTCGCTCTTTTCTTGCTTCGCGCCCTACCCTACGGGAACGGCTTCGCCGAACGTGTCTTCGCGGTTCGATATATTAGAATTCTGGCTAACCGCCCGAGACATTCTTAGCAAACTCTTCGCGTCCAGAAACTAAATTAGCTGGAACGCCGTTAGGGAAACTTTGCGCGATTAAAGCTTGCAACTTTTCAACTCGATTCTCAGGATTCGGGTGAGAGCTCAAAAACTCCGGCGGCGCTTCGCCATTCCTAGCAGAACCGAGAATTTGCATCACCTCAACAATACCTCTAGGATCGTAACCCGCTTCTGTCATAAACTGAAAACCGAGCCGATCGCTCTCAAGTTCATCTGCTCTACCGTACCGCAAACCGACAACTTGATTGACAGCTTGAGCAATTAATGCTGCTTGTTGTCCGCCACCGCGATCGTCAGTAGTCGCCACCCCAACCGCCGTTACCAAAGACCTGCCCAACTGCTGTTTTGCAAGGTGTTCCGCAGCGTGTCGCCCCACAACGTGACCGCTTTCGTGCCCCAGTACAGCCGCCAACTGAGCCTCTGAATTCAGCAGCCGCATCAGTCCGGCGGTAATGAAAACTTGTCCCCCGGGGAGAGCAAAAGCATTGACAGTTTTGGAGTCTCGCAGCAGGTGGAATTCAAACGGATAACCGGCTTTTTTCGCCTCTGAACCGTTGACAACTCGTTCTCCTACTCGATCGACATATTGTTGAATTGTCTGGCTAGGATAAAGCCCGCCGTACTTGGCCGCCATCTGCGATCGCGATTGCAATCCCAAAGATATCTCTTGCTTCGGAGAAAGCTGTACCCGTTGTTTCTCTCCAGTTACGGGATTTTGTACGTTGCTTGTAAAATAGGTGATTGCCCCAAAAAATGCCATTAACAGCCCGATCGCAGCCCGGAATAAAAATTTGTTCATAGTCGTTCACCTATAAAGTTTAGCTAGTAGGATACCAGACTCACAAGTACCCCCACATCCATCTGAAGTATCAAATTCCCAATTCCCAATTCCCAATTCCCAATTCCCAATTTCCCATGTTTCAAACCACCCGTCGCCGCCTTGCAATTTGGTACACTGCTGTTACTGCTGTATTATTACTTGTATTCGCAACAGGTTTTTATTTCTATGTTCGTAATACTTTGATCGATCGCATTGACGACACTCTCAATCACGTTGTAGAAATAGTAGAGCGAACTCTCGCGATCGAACCGGTAACTTCCCCGAGTAAGGGTGCTAAAACTAAGTTGCAAGTTAATATTCAAACGAGTTTTCGAGATAGCAGCGACGCAGTAGAAGACGACCACATCGATTTAGAATGGTTCAGTCCTACGGGCGAGTTGCTGTGGTCTACTTTGTCGGAACCGCTGAATGTTCCGATTCGCGCTAACCGCACGGGCGAAACGGTTTGGATAATTAATAATAAGTTGCAGCCGGATCAAAACTATTCTCTCAGACAAGTTACGCAGCGTGTGGAAATCGGCCGCCAAGTTTTGGGATATTTGCGAGTCAGCCATCCTTGGTTTGAAGTGACAAAACCGATCCGACAATTAATTTTTGATTTGATTTTGGGCGCGAGTTTAACTTTAATTTGTGTGGCGGCTATTGGCTGGTTGCTGTCGGGATTGGCGATCGCACCTGTGAGAGAATCTTACAGTCGTCTTAAACAGTTTACCGCCGATGCTTCCCACGAACTCAGAAATCCGATCGCCACTATTCAAACAAATGTCCAAGTAGCCTTGGCAGAACCGGACATCGAACCGCAGCAACACCAACAGCTACAGGTTATCGAACGCCTGACGCGCCGTTTGGGGCGGTTGGTTGACGATTTGCTATTTTTGGCCAGACAAGACAGCGGAATCGTGCAGCAGCAGTGGGTTGATGTTCCTCTCGATGCTTTGTTGATGGAGGTAATTGAAGAACAAATGGCGATCGCCCTTACCCAAAAAATCTCTCTCTGTTTGGAAATAATCGATTCGCCCGACACTGAAAATAACTTTACAGTTTTAGGCGACTGGGATCAACTAGCGCGACTGTTTACCAATCTTGTCAGCAACGCCGTGCAGTACACGCCATCGGGTGGGGAAATTGAAGTAGAATTGCAGTTGGCAGCTAAAAACAAAAGAAATTCGTCGGCGATCAATTCTGCACTGCAAATCAAAGTCACAGACACCGGCATGGGGATTGCCCCGGAAGCGCTACCGCATTTGTTCGATCGATTTTACCGCGCCGATCCCGCCCGCACCCACCGCAGCGCCGCCGGTTCTGGTTTAGGATTAGCCATAGCCAAAGCCATTGTCGAAAACCACCGCGGCCAAATCCGGATTGACAGCCAAGTCGATCGGGGAACCGCTGTTACCGTCACCATCCCCGCCCACAAATCAGCAGAAATCCGCCTCTAAACCTCTCTTCCTCTGTGCCCTCTGCGCCCTCTGCGGTTGATCCAAAAAATCTATCCCTCAAACCCTGATTCTTTCTACCTTGCGCCCAAACCCAGCTATTAAAATTCAATTCGGGCATAGATTAACATAAACTTTGTTGGAAATCTCGATCGAACTCGTGAGGAGTTATTTATGTTTCGCCACAATCTACCGTTCAAAAAAATCAGCTTGCTAGCAGCCACCTGCGGCGGTTTACTCGTCAGTCTCGCAACACTTGGACAAGCCGGCGGCCCCCCGCCCCAACCAGGAAAACCCGTATCCCAACCCGCAGCCACTCCCGCACCTGGAAAGCCTGTCAGCGAACCGAGTCCCGCTGCGAGTCCCAGCCCCGCTGCGAGTCCCAAGCCCAGCGGGATGCCCGCCACACCCCAAGATGCCCCCGCCCGATTCCCGATGCCAAGTGCGCGAGTTACGCCGATGGAGGGCATGGTAGTAATTAAACTCGTGAATACCACCAATGCCGTCATCAATTATCAAGTCATTGGTGTTACTCCACCGCGCACTCTGGGCGAACAATCGGAAATTTTACTGAAAAACATCAAAGTACCAATCACCTTCACTTACCAGCGCCCAGACGGCGGATTGCTGTTGGTGCGCCCGCAAGCAACCGCTACGCCGGGAATGTTGCAAGTCAGCTTTGGCGCAACAACAGACTTGGGCGTTGATACAAAATCGATGGAAATTCAGGAAGATGGCAAGGTAATTTTGAATTAAGTTGACTGGTTGACGGTTGACGGTTGACGGCAAAAGAGGAGACGGCATTGCCGTTTCCCTACCTTGAAATAATCATTAATATTCCATAACAGATGTAACCATCGCCCGATTAATTGTAGGGAAACGGCACTGCCGTATCCTGATTTCAGGTAATGGTAAAATCAACCGAATTGGATGATAAAGTTGCCCTCAGTGCGATCGAATATAACCATCAATCGCACGGCAGAAGAGGAGACGGCGATGCCGTTTCCCTACCCCAAAATAATCCATCAAACTCAATGACATCTGTAATCATCGCCCGATTGATTGTAGGGAAACGGCACTGCCGTGTCCTGATTTTTGCCGTGTCCTAATTTCTACCTAATTTCTGCCGTATCTTTCAATCAGCTAGTGACAAAGGAGGTAACTTAGTAAAAGGTAAATCCTCATTAACTGCATCAATTTCTTCCTGTTCTCTTTCATTAATTTGACCGATATAAGACTTAAGAATTTGCGCCAGACGGTTGTTATAAAATCGGTGCAAACTATAATTGGGCGTAGCTGGAAAGCCGCGCCGTTTTTTGTGCCTGCCGCCCGCGCCCGGATCGAAGGTTTGGATGCCCCGATCGATCGCCCATTCGATCGGTGTATAGTAACAAGCATCGAAGTGTAGGCAGTCAATTTCTTGCAAACTGCCCCAATAGCGTCCGTACATTCGATCGCCCTTATACAGACAAAAAGACATTCCCATCGGCTGTCTCTCATCTTCCTGATCATAGGCGGCGACAAACAAAACCCGATCGCGATAATTGTCATGCAACTGTTCAAAAAACCGCTTAGTCAAATACTTGCTTCCCCACCAGCCAAACTTGTCGCAAGTATTCTCATAAAAAGCATACATTTGCCCAAACATCGCTTGGGGAATTTCATCACCAGTCAAAGTTTTTACTAACAAACCGGCTGTTTCCACAGCCTTGCGTTCGCGCTTGATATTGCGGCGCTGGTTGGCATTAAATGCGCCTAGATAGCTGTCAAAATTTTGATAGCTTTGATTTTGCCAAATATAACTGTGGTGCAGCCAAGCGCTAAAACCATGCCGTTCCATGCGATCGCGCCAGACAGGATCGACATACAGGAAATTGCAACCGGAGATATTGTGGCGATCGCAAAAATGGTCGATCGCACTTACCATTATGCCAGTTAACTCATCTTCATCTTCCCCCGGCGCAATCAAAAAACGATACCCTTCCGCCGGAGTAAACGGCGTCATTCCCATCAATTTCGGATAGTATTCAATACCCAAACGTTGAGCTAAATCGGCCCATTGATTATCGAATACAAATTCGCCGTAACTGTGACTTTTGACATAAAGCGGCGCACAAGCAATCAACTCTTTGTCTCGCCAGACAGTCAAGTGATGCGGTAGCCAACCGTTTTTACCTGTCGCGCTACCGGAAGTTTCGAGATTATTCAGCCAATCCCATTCGAGAAAAGGCGTTTTTAGCGGCATCGCCAAGGCATCCCACGATGATTGCGGGATGTCTGCTAGTTTGCTAATCCAGGCTACAGAATATTGAGGTTTCGGCTGTTTCAGCATAGGGAGATTTGAACGTAGAGCGATCGAACTTTATTTAACTTAATACAATTTCCCCTGCTTGTGTAATTACTCGCCACAGGCAAGATGCCTGTGCCACAAATGTTGTGGGGTGGGCTTCTAGCCCGCCCCAACTCTATAATGCAAAAACACCTCACCTCCCACCTGTTTAACCGTCAAAAGCTCTAATTTCGGCGCTAAATCGGCTAAAAAACCCTTTCCCTCGACAGGTGTCGGTGCATCCACGCCACCCAAAATTAGCGGGCATACCGTCAGCCAGAGCTCGTCTATCAAGCCCGCAGCGAGCACAGACGCGACGAGTTTTCCGCCTCCCAAAATTGCCAAACGTTTGATACCGAGGGTTTCTAGCTGTTGAAACGCATCAATCCAATCGATTTCTCCCTCGATGGTGTTGGTTGTTAAAGTGCGATCGAACTTACCGATTGCACCATTTTCAAGAACAGGCAAGATGCCTGTTCCACAAGACAATTCATCTATTGTGGAACGGGCTTCTAGCCCGTGCTCAGCAACAGGCAAGATGCCTGTTCCACAAGACAA
>NZ_JAEQCX010000026.1:0-82566 GCF_020738035.1 Microcoleus sp. PH2017_28_MFU_U_A | reverse complement strand
ATTCATCTATTGTGGAACGGGCTTCTAGCCCGTGCTCAGCAACAGGCAAGATGCCTGTTCCACAAGACAATTCATCTATTGTGGAACGGGCTTCTAGCCTGTGCTCAGCAACAGGCAAGATGCCTGTTCCACAAGACAATTCATCTATTGTGGAACGGGCTTCTAGCCTGTTGCTGACATCTGTATCATTTCCAGTCAGCAACCAGCGGGGAACCGGTTGCTGGAAAAATCGCCAGTTGGGGTCAAATTTGCGCGATCGCGAACACACAATTTGCACCGGTTGTGGGGGCTTTCCTTGCAGTTTCCTTTGTTCTAGCAAATCGGGTGAAAAGACTCTCAGAGTGGTTCCATAGGCGCGTAAAGTGCCGTTTCCGAACAAAACTGCGTCACTGGCGGCGACTTGTTGTTCGAGGTGAGATTTGTCGTTAGCTGAACCGAATCGGGCGGCGGTGAGGGCGGTATCTGTAATTTTGCCATCGGCACTCATGGCGAGTATTACTGTTGTGTGAATCATTCGATTTGGGATTTAGGGTTCGGGATTTTAGAATACAAAAAACCCAGCGGTTGAAATCGCCGAGTGTTTCTACCTCATTTACCTAATTCCCGAATAAACGATCGATCGCAACTGAAACATTTGGAAAAGCGAGGGGATTAATATTACCGTGAGTCAGAGTTTCTCTGAATTGATAGCCAGCATCGGTAGGATCTCGAAACACGATTAATTCCATAGTTCGCAAATTGACAACCCAATACTCGGCAATCCCGGCGGCGGCGTAAATTTTGTTCTTAATTCCCAAGTCTTTAGTCAGAGTAGAATTGGAGTATTCTATCAGCCAAAAGATGTTTTCTGGATAGGGATGATGTTCTCGATAATTTTGTCCCAAACGTTGAATTACAGCGATATCTGGTTCGGGTTCGGAGTTGTTAAGTGGCAAGGTAATGGGCTTACCTTGTCGCACTTTAGCCCGATCGCCTAGCAAGTAAATTAGGTACTCTCCAGCCTCATCGCTACAGTAAGCATGAGATTCTCCTTCGGGAGCCATTTCGATTATTTCTCCACCGATTAGTTCAACTTTTCGCCCTTCCAGAATGCCGGCTGCAATGATGCGGTGGTAGTCTGCAACCGTCCATTTTACAGTTGTGACGCTCACGGCGATTACTCCTGTGTTTTTATTGTTATTTTACAGTCGATCGCACATTTCTCCCAAAAACCCGATCGCCCATCAACCCAAAAACCCGATCGCCCATCCACCCAAAAACCCGATCGCCCATCAATCCAAAAACCCGATCGCCCGTCAATCCAAAAACCCGATCGCCCATCCACAAAAAATGCGATCGCACATCCACAAAAAACCCGATCGCCCCATCAATCCATCAACCCAAAAACCCCGGCGGTTGAAACCGCGGCTACACAGACAAAACCCGCCTCCGCGGGTTGAAGATTTACCCGATGATTTTCCATCTCCGAATACCCTCTTCGTCCGCGGAGGCGGACATTGTTTGTGTAGACGCGGTTTCTAACCGCCGGGTAACTGTCAACTGTCAACTGTCAACTGTCAACTGTTTAACTCCCTCCAATCGCAGGAAATGCACCCGGCCCGATCGATCGCCCGCTACAACTGTCACTCCATCAGCGGCGATCGCACAACACTCAAATCCATACTCTCCGCTGAAGCTAGCAACCTCTTTGCCACTAAGCAAATCCCAGACTTTTAGGGTGTTATCCGATGAACCGGAAACCGCTATGAGGCCGTTAGGGGCGATCACAACGGATGTTACCCCGCTAGTATGACCCGTGAGAGTTCTGAGTTCGCAACCGATGTCGATGTGCCAAACTTTTAGGGTTTTATCCTTAGAAGCAGAAACCACTTGTTTGCCATCGGGTGCGATCGCGACTGCCAATACTCTGTCAGTATGACCGATGAGAATTCTTGGTTCGCTACTGCTGTCGATATCCCAGATTTTTAGGGTTTTATCCGATGAAGCAGAAACCGCTTGTTTGCCGTTGGGTGCGATCGCGACTCCATTTATCCAGTCAGTATGACCGGTGAGAGTTTTAAGTTCTCTACCACTATCGGTTTCCCAGATTTTTAGGGTGTTATTCAATGAAGCCGAAATCATTGTCAGGCCATCAGGTGTGATTGCTACTGCATTTACCGATGACATATGACTGACAAGAGTTCTGAGTTCTTTGCCACTGTCAATGTCCCAGATTTTTATGGTTGTATCCCATGAAACCGAAATCATTGTC
This sequence comes from Microcoleus sp. PH2017_28_MFU_U_A, assembly GCF_020738035.1. NCBI lineage: Bacteria > Bacillati > Cyanobacteriota > Cyanophyceae > Oscillatoriales > Microcoleaceae > Microcoleus > Microcoleus sp. PH2017_28_MFU_U_A. The sequence goes on along the minus strand of NZ_JAEQCX010000026.1, from coordinate 80,315 downwards.
AGGCCATCGGGTGCGATCGCTACTGCCATTACTTTGTCAGTATGACCGGTCTGAGTTCTGAGTTCTTTGCCACTGTAAATATCCCAGACTTTTAGGGTTTTATCGGCTGAAACAGAAATTGCTCGTTTGCCATCAGGTGCGATCGCGACTCCATTTATCCAGTCAGTATGACAGATGAGAGTTCTGAGTTCGGTGTCGCTGTCGATGTCCCAGATTTTGAGGGTGTTATCCGATGAAGCCGAAACCACTGGTTTGTCGAAGAGTGCGATCGCGACTGCCATCACTCTGTCAGTATGACCTGTCAGAGTTTTGAGTTCGGTGCCACTGTCGATATCCCAGACTTTTAGGGTTTTATCGGCTGAAGCAGAAATTGCTCGTTTGCCATCAGGCGCGATCGCGACTGCTAATACATAGCCAGTATGACCGATGAGAGTTCTGAGTTTGATGCCGCTGTCGATATCCCAGACTTTTAGGGTTTTATCGGTTGAAGCGGAAATTGCTAGCTTGCCATCGGGTGCGATCGCAACTGCCATTACTCCATCAGTATGACCGATGGGGGTTTTATATTCAGTGCCACTGTCGGTGTCCCAAATTTTTAGGGTGTTATCAATTGAGACCGAAATTGCTCGTTTGCCGTCGGATGCCATTGCGACTGCTATTACAGGTTGAGTGTGACCGATGAGAGTTTTCGGCTGGCTGTCGCTTTCTAAATCCCAGATTTTAAGTGTTTGATCCCATGAAGCGGAAATTGCCCGTTTGCCGTGGAGTGCGATCGCCACTGCCAATACCGAGTCAGTATGACCGATCAGGGTTCTCACGGCACTGCCACTGTTAGTGTCCCAGATTTTAAGAGTTTTATCTCGTGAAGCGGAAATTGCTCGCTTACCATCTTGTGTCATCGCAACTGCTGTTATGGACTTAGTATGACCGATGAGAACTTTCGGTTGGCTGCAAATGTCTAAATCCCAGATTTTTAGGGTTTGATCCAATGAAGCGGAAATTACTCTTTTGCCGTCAGGTGTACTCGCAATTGAAATTATCCCGCCAGTATGACTGGTGAGAGTTCGCAGACATCCTTCTCCCGGCCGCTCCAAATTAGTGTTAAAAGGCTGGAACCAAGGACTATCTTTCCACTGCTTGGCCTGTTTCAACATCTTCTGAATCTGGGGGATTTCAAAATAGAGTAACCTTCCCAACAATTGCCCAGCCAATTGCGTTTTATCCTCATCCAAAACGTGCGCCGACTTCCGAATTGCCCCCTGAATCAACCCCAAAGTTCCCGTTTTCCCCTCCGACAGCAAAACATCAGAAACCCTCGCCAAATCGTAATCCTCAATTAACCCTTGAACCCCGATCGCATCCAACTTCGCCTCAATAAAATCAAAATCCGTCAACAACTGATGCAGCCGTTCCCCTTGAACACTCTGGGCCAAATGCCCCGGCAGAGTTTCCAAAGCATAAAGCCGCTTTTTCGGCGACAGTTTCCCCAACCGTTCTTTAAACTTACTCATCGCCGTACAAATCCTCCCACAAATTATCAGAAATCGCCGTTTCAATATCCCGCAGCGACACCCCAGCTTTCTGCACTACATCTATACGATGCAGAAATCTTTGGAAACTCGCGTGATAGATACTGTAATCGGGAGGACTATCACCGCTACGCCGCAGAAACTGTTCCCAATCATCCAGAACTTCCTGCACATCCAAAGCATCTTCCTCAGCAAAATCCGCCAAAATATCGCAGGAAACCGGCTTGCGAGTTTTCGTCAACAAATAAATCACCTTCAACTTCCGGCGGCGCAATTCCTTATCTTTAACCGCCATTTCCATCCGCGCCCAATGCTTGTCATAATATCCTTCCAACTCCCTCGGCAAATCTTGCAAATTCACATCGCTGTACTTGCCACTATCGATATCATTCAGCACGTAGCGCAGGTACATAAAATTATTCTGGCTTTTTTCCGCCACCGCCGCCACAAACTGTTCGCGCTGCAAATTTTGACGGTTAATCCAACTCTGAATAGACGCGCTGTTCCCCGTGCGTTTGTCAATATAAACCTTGACATCCGCCAAACTTTCTGCACTGTACTGCATCAGATCGAAAACCTGATGATTTGGCAAAGGCAGAGTTTTCGGCTGCTTGGAAACAATAAAATAAACATTATCCGGCAAAGCATCGGGCAAATACAAAACATTGCTACCGCGCCCCTGCAAACTGAGATCCACTTCATCCAGGGCATCGACGACAATAATCAACTTTTTGCCGCCCAATTTAGCGCTGACTTCCCCCAACAATCGACTCAGAAAATTGCCATCTCTCGTCGCATTTTCCGGCAGTTGCGGGTAATTTAGTTGATAACGTCGAATTAACTGAGTGCAGGCATTTTCCAGAAATTGTTCGGCGCGGACAATGCCTTGAGATTGCGAGTTAAAATGGGCGACGCACCGCCGCTTCAGCAGCAGCACTAACTTTGCCATAATTGAACTTTTCCCCACACCCGGATCGGCTTCTAAAACAAAATAGCCTTTGCGATTGTTCTGCAAAAATTCGGCAATTGCTGCAAACACAAATCGCCGTCCGGTAAAGTCTTGAGTCCGGTCTTGAATAATCGTTTCGCACTCGTAGGGAAGCGGCAATCTCGGCGCGGAAGTATCAACAAATCGTTCCAGTAAATTCTGAATCTGCGCCAAATCGTCGCGGATACCAATTTCGATCGCCTCCAACTTCACCATCACTTGACAAATCTGCTGCTGCGTCGCCACGGCTTCCAATTTTTGCAGAATCTCCCCATTTTGCAGCCCCAAATCTCTCAATTCCGTCAAAGCAATTTGGTGGAGATTCAACAGCATCGCCGCAAACTTTTCGCCTCCCTTCGCTGCATCCAGTTTCAGCACTTCGCGGTACGCTTTCGGGAAAGTTGTATACAGTTTGTCCGCCACAAATTCCACGATTTCCGCATCGAAGGATTTGCCCTCGGTGGCGGCGAATTCCCCCAGGAAACTTGCCCAATCTGCTGGTGTCAATCCGGTAACGCGATCGAACTCCTCGGCATCGGCAGAAAAAATCCCAGTTAGCTGCTCTTCGGAAATCTGTAAACCCCTTGACAAATCGGCTGTACTCGTGTTAATATCCAGCCAGTATCCGGGAGTTTTTTCGGCTAATTCATTAAAAGCCCGTTCTGGAGAAGACAGATTTTTGCTAAGTGCAATCACCTTTAATCGATCGGACTTCGCAACCTCTCTCAAAATATAGCCGATCGCCTCACCAGCCGCCTTAGTCAAATCGTGATTGTCGAGAATCTTCGGATTTTTCCCCAATCGTTCGGCCATCCCATTTCCGAGTTCATTCGCCGCCATATTCCCCGCGACACCAGCAGCTATCGTCGCTAAGATCGAAATGCCTCCAATGGCGATCGGGCCACCCATCATCCCCGCTGCTGCTTGAGTTGCCGGATTCGCGATCGCACTTGAAATAAGTTGCCCAACAGCCATCACCGCGCTGCATCCAATTACCCGAACTTTAGTATTAGCTAAATCTACTAACGACATAATTTAAATAGTTCTTACACTTTGCAATAGTTTAGCGCGGTGAGATAATTAAATACAAGGTTAATTAATCCGCAAATCGACAACACGGCAAATTCGGACACGGCAATGCCGTTTCCCTACCCCAAAATCATCATCAACCCGATTAATTATGGAGGACACGGCAATGCCGTTTCCCTACCCCAAAATCATCAACCCGATTAATTATGGAGGACACGGCAGTGCCGTTTCCCTACCCCAAAATCATCATCAACCCGATTAATTATGGAGGAGACGGCAATGCCGTGTCCCTACCCAAAATCATCGGTAGGGACACGGCACTGCCGTCTCCTCTTATGGCTGGGCATCCCACCCCAAAAATACAATCCCTCCCGCCCCAAAAAATACAATTCGCCCACCACCCCACAAAATCGGATTTGTAAAGTTTTTTGTCAACCCGATCGCACAGCTTGTATTTAACGGATAATGTCTGTTTATTTATTTTTGTCCCACCAGCGATCGCCCTCAAAACAACTTTACTTTTCTTTACAAACCAACAACCAAAAGACGGCGCCGAACACAATAATTTCGTTACAGACTTTAAATGCGACGCGCGATCGACTAAAGTAAAAAAAATGGCTTTATCCGTTTATTCATCGCAAAGGAAACAAAGCTCATGGTTCAACGCGGTTCGACAGTCCGGATTCTCCGCAAAGAATCCTTCTGGTATCAAGAAGTGGGCACCGTTGCTACGGTAGACCAAAGCGGCATTAAATACCCAGTTATCGTTCGCTTTAGCAGCGTCAATTATGCCGGCGTCAACACCAACAACTTCGCCCAAAGCGAATTAATCGAAGTGTCAGCACCCAAAGCCAAAGCCAAAGCACCAGCAGCACCAGCAGCACCAGCCGCAGGAAAGGCACCAGCAGCAAAAGCAGCAGCCAAACCAGCAGCACCAGCCGACGGCGCTCCTAAATAAGGCTAACCAAATAACTAGACTCAAGAGCGCTAATTGTGCCAGAACTGCCAGAAGTAGAAACTATTTGCCGGGGTTTGAACCAACTTACCCTCGATCGCGAAATATTGGGCGGAGACGTGCTGTTACATAGCTCGATCGCCCGCTCAATCTCTGCGACCGATTTTTTGACAAAACTCAAAGGAAAGTCGATCGCATCTTGGTACAGGCGCGGCAAATACCTCCTGGCAGAACTATCGCAATGGAGAGGGGGAGAGGGAGAGAGTGGGAGATCGGGAGAGGGGGAGAGGGGGAGAGTGGGAGAATTCTCACCTCAAACTTTCAGTTCTTCTCTTCAATCTTCTTCCTTCTCCCTTCTGCCCTCAAATGCTGGCTGGTTGGGCGTTCACCTGCGGATGACCGGACAATTGCTGTGGGTAAACCAATCCGAACCCCTACCAAAACACGCCCGAGTCCGCCTATTTTTTGCAGGAAACCAAGAATTACGCTTTGTAGACCAACGCACCTTCGGGCAAATGTGGTACGTCCCCGCAGAAACCGAGGTTTCCAGTACAGTCACCGGCCTCAAAGTCCTAGGCCCGGAACCGTTTTCCGACGAATTTACCACAGAATATTTAGCCCGCAAGCTGCACCGACGGGCGCGACCAATTAAAACAGCATTGCTAGACCAGTCACTGGTAGCGGGTTTGGGCAATATCTACGCTGACGAAACTTTGTTTTTGTCGGGAGTGATGCCGACAACTCTGTGCGCTGATTTGACAGAAGTGCAAATCGATCGCATTCATACAGCTATTATTCAAGTTTTACAGCAGGCGATCGCCTCCGGCGGCACCACTTTTAGCAATTTTCTCAACGTCCAAGGCGTCAACGGTAACTACGGTGGCGTCGCTTGGGTGTACAATCGCGCCGGTCAACCCTGTCGTACTTGCTCAATGCCGATCGAAAAGATAAAATTAGCAGGGCGATCGACTCATTACTGCCCCGCGTGTCAGAAATAACCAGGAAGGTACGTTCCTCGATCAAAGAGCGCTGAAGCGCAACTACGTACCTAATACGCAGGAGGGTACGATCATCGATCAAAGAGCGCTGAAGCGCAACTACGTACCAAAGAGCGCTGAAGCGCAACTACGTACCTAATACGCAGGAGGGTACGATCATCGATCAAAGAGCGCTGAAGCGCAACTACGTACCTAATACGCAGGAGGCACCATCACCTTTGTTTTTTACCAAAATATTTGCTCCAAACCCTCAATCTCAGTTCAAAAACCTGGTTTCTTGCTTCGAGTGCATCAGTTATATCTACTATTAAAGCCAAATCGGCATTAAAATTTGTATACTTTTATAAATGAAACAGAGCAAATTATGGCAATCAAAAAAGGTAGCATAGTCCGCGCAATTCGCGAGAAACTCGAAAACAGCCTAGAAGCCCAAGCCAGCGATCAGCGCTTTTCCTCCTATCTATTTGAAACAAAAGGCGAAGTTATGGATGTTCGCGGCGAGTACGCCTTCGTCAAATTTGGTAAAGTCCCCACCCCCAATATTTGGCTGCGCGTAGACCAACTCGAAGATTTTAAGTAAACTCACAGTTATAGACGTAACTCTTAGGTACGTTGTTGCGCTTGGGCGCTCTTTCATAGATCGAAGAGCGCCCAAGCGCAACAACGTACCCACTCAAAGGTAACGTAGATTACATACAGTGCACTCGATCGCACTTAAGCTCATTCTTAAAATCTAAAAGTTAGCATCTAAAATCGCATGAATCCCCCATCAACCCGCGTATCAATTATTGGTGCAGGCAAAGTCGGTAGCACCTTAGCCCAACGAATTGCCGAGAAAAATCTAGCAGATGTAGTATTGTTAGATATCGTCGAAGGTTGGCCGCAGGGCGTTGCTTTGGACTTGATGCAAGCAAGGGGAGTCGAACGGCACGATCGCCAAATTGTCGGTACAAATGATTATATAGATACAGCCAACTCAAATATCATCGTCATTGCCGCCGGTATCCCCCGCAAACCCGGTATCAATCGCGAAGATTTAATTAAAATCAATGCTCAAATTGTCACAGAAGCTGCCAAACAGGCGATCGCCCATTCCCCCGAAGCAATCTTAATTGTAGTCACAAATCCCCTAGATATTATGACATATCTAGCCTGGGAAGCTTCCGGTTTGCCAAAACACCGAGTCATCGGTATGGGCGGCATTCTCGACTCCGCCCGCTTTCAAACTTTTATTGCCATGGAATTGGGCGTTTCCATTGCCCAAGTGTGCGCCACAGTCATCGGTTCCCACGGCGATTTGATGGTTCCCTTACCGCGCTATTCCACAGTCAACGGCATTCCCATCGCTCAACTGATGGATGCAGGGGCGATCGATCGCATCGTACAGCGGACTCGCCACGGTGGCGCCGAAATAGTAGGATTGATGAAGAATTCTAGCGCCTATTTTGCACCCGCATCTTCCGCCTGTTTGATGGTAGAATCAATTTTACTCAATCAGTCGCGACTCTTGCCTTGCTCAGTTTATTTGAACGGTCAATACGGCGTGCAAGATATATTTTTAGGTGCTCCCTGCCGCTTGGGATATCAGGGCATCGAACAGATACTGGAACTCGAACTTAGCGATGCAGAAAGAGCCGCTTTTCAGGATTCTGGTAAACTGGTTTTGCAAAGTATTGAGGAAGCCGAAACCATACTGAAAAATGCTGGTTAAGCAAGTCAGCAGAAAGTATCCGGCTTGTGCACCCGAAAAAATGTACAGCCTCAATATTTCGGGTGAGACAATTTCATCAATAAGACTTACGCAGTCTCGACTAAAAAAGCCCGGTTGATTATTTTTACCCCTCTTGATTTTCTCACTTAATTATTATGTTAAGAAACTAGGTTTCTGTCTCAGCCCCGATTTAACCTAAAATTCCTTGACTTTAGCCTAAAATGTGATATAGTTGAGTAATATATTGTATCAAAAATGTTAACCAACCCAACAAAAGCGCTCAAAAGGAAATAAAGTCTTAGAGCATCGGTTTTGTTGGTTTAATTTAAGCAGAGCCTACAACGAAAACCAACTGGTTGACCGGAAAACTCAGCTCGAATGAGGTGGATTTCAATAAGTTTAATAAATAGAAGCGATATCATAAAATAATTTGAAGGCCCGGCAAATCATCGAAATGATTCCATAGCTCCAAAATCTGGATTAAACCGAATTTAAAACAGATAAGTTGAGAATTCGAGAAAACCAGAGAAAACTCAAGAAAAGCCGATCGCCTAAATTCAAACAAATCTTCATAGAGGCACTCCCAACAGGATATTCGATCGCCAAACTTAGGACAATATCAATCGAGTTTGCGATAATCAGAAAAAGGTGATAATTGCAACCACAGGCGATCGGAAAAAAATGTCAAGATTAGTTCAGGACTCTGGGCGCGCTTGCGCCGTGAAACCGGGTTTCTGCTTTTCACTTTCGGAGATTCCCTGATTTAATTACCTTAAGATACCGGGTTGATGATTCAACAGTTGACAGTTGACCTGGGACAGTTGACAGTTTGAGAGCGACCTTTACCCTTAAGTCCGAGGATTGGAGTAATGAATAGTCTGATTTTAATTTCTCCCGCTCAGGGAGAGGCTTTCAACCAATTATTTCTGGTAAAACTCTCAATTATTGACAATTTATGCACTCTTCCCATCACCGATCGCCCGTTTTTACAGTAAATATACCAAGTTAAGCTCCTGGTTCGACCTCCCAATCTAGAAAAAATACGGAAATGCAGCGCGAGTAGCTGCTAAGTGCTAGGAGAAGGAGGAGAATTTGCCCTCTGCTTTTAGATTTACAGCAACCGCGCCCATCAGGGTTAGGACGTTCTCGCATGGCACAAACCCTTGCGTTCGATTGTTTCTTCACTTCGCTCAACTGTCAACCCTTATCTAAGCCAGCGAAGCTTTCAACTGTCAACTCTTCTCTAAGCAAGCTGTCAACTGTCAACTATCAAACGATTTTGGATTTTGGATTGGGGATTTTGGATTGGGGATTGTCAACTGTCAACTGTCAACCCTTATCTAAAGCGGGCAAGCTGTCAACTGTCAACTGTCAACTGTCAACTGTCAACTGCTATACCAGGCTCAACTTGCCGAGCGCTATTGGGATGCTATGTACCTCGATACCAAACCGCAAAATAACTAAACAAATAACAATATGTTTCATGAATATTTGTATCAAGAAGTAACCGACTTGCGCCAAAAGCTAGCTCACCTAGAAAGAGAAATGCAGTCTCAAACCTGGTTCAAAAAGCTGCAAGCGCTGATGGGAGTGATTGGCAAAATTCGTCAATCCTTAGACTTAGAAACAATATTCAAAATTACAGCCACCGAAGTTCGGCAACTCCTAAATGCCGATCGAGTCGCCGTTTACCGGTTCATTCCCGAATCCGACTGGAACGACGGCGAAGTAGTATCAGAAGACGTACTTCCCCAATTCAGCCCATCCCTGGGTGCAAAAGTTCACGATCACTGCTTCGGCGAACAATTTGCAGCCAACTACGCCAAAGGTTACGTTCAAGCTGTCAGCGACATCTACAAAGCCCGGTTGAGCCCCTGTCACCTCAGAATCCTCAAGCGATTTCAAATCCGAGCAAACTTAGTCGTACCCCTGCTACAAGGTCAACATTTGTGGGGATTGCTGTGCATTCACTCCTGCGGTCAACCCCGCGATTGGCAGGAAGACGAAATCGAATTTGCCAAACAAGTAGGAGAACATTTAGCAGTTGCAATTTATCAGGCCGAATTGCACTCGCAAACCCAAAGACAATTAGCAGAAATCGAATCGACGCAGCAGAAACTCCGCGACAGCGAGCAAAAATATCACCAAATTCTCGATTCGATCGCCGATATGGTATTAGTCAAAGGCCCAGAATCGAAAATCGTTTGGGCAAATCAAGCATTCCGCGACTATTACGGCATGACTGAAGAGGAACTTCAAGGCATTGTAGACGCACCTTTCTCCAATCCAGACAATACTCTCCAGTACATCAAAGATGACGCTTTCGTATTTGAAACCGGACAGACTCTGCAAATTGCCGAAGAACCGGTGACGCGCCACGACTCAGAAGTGCGACTGTTTAGCACAGTCAAAGCACCCATCCGCAACGAAGACGGCCAAATTACAATGACTGTCGGCGTCTCCCGGGACATGACGGAACGCAAAGCAGCAGAAGAAGCCGTCAAAGCCAGCGAAGCCAAATACCGTCGTTTGGTAGAAACCTCCCAAGACATGATTTGGTCGGTAAATGCCCAGGGGCGTTTCACCTTCGTCAACGCAGCAGTTAGATATATCTACGGTTACGAACCAGCAGAAATGCTCGATCGGCCTTTCTCGGACTTTATGACACCAGAACAAAGCCAGAAAGATTTAGAAGTTTTCGCCCGCCTCAAGGCCGGAGAATCAGTTTTTCAGCACGAAAGCACCCAAATCGCCAAAGACGGCAGCATCAAACATTTGATGTTCAATGCCATAGCCCTGTACGACGACAGCGGAAACGTCCTCGGCACCACCGGTACAGCCACCGACATTACCGATCGCAAACGGGCAGAATCCGCCTTGCAACACGCAAACGCCGAACTAGAGCGCAGAGTAGAAGCCCGTACCGCCGAACTGCAACAGACTTTTGCCGCCCTCAGTGTCAGCGAAGCCAAGTTCCGGACGATCGCAGCCACCATCCCCGGAGCTCTGTTTCAATTTTGCAGCCGCGATGGAGTGTGGAGAGTTGACTATATGAGCGATCGCATCGCAGATATAGCCGGCATCACCGCAGCAGAAATGATGGGAAACATCGCCTCTTTCATTTCCCACGTCCACCCCGAAGACCTCGAAAGCTTCATCGCTTCCATCAACGAAGCCGTTGAAAATACCTGCCTGTGGCACTACGAAGGGCGGTTAGTCAAGCCCGATGGCGAGATTCGCTGGTGGCAAGGCGACTCAATTCCCACCCGCAGCGAAACCGGCGAAATCGTATTTTCCGGTGTATTGCTCGACATCAACGATCGCAAAGTTGCCGAAACAGCCATCCGAGAAAGCCAGCGACAGCTACAAGAAGCCCAAAGACTAGCCCACGTCGGCAATTGGGAACTAGATACAACAACGGGAACCGTCACTTGGTCAGAGGAACTCTTCCGCATCCACGGACTCGAACCAGCGGCCACAGCACCCAGCCGAGAAGAGCAAATCGCTCTGATCCATCCAGAAGATTTAGAATTTTGGCATACAGAAGTACAGCGGGGAGTTGACTTCGGCATCCCCTTTGATTTTGACTTCCGCGTTTACCGCCCCGACGGTACCTTGCGACACCTCAACACCCTGGGCCGCGCCGAAATCGATGCCAGTGGCAAGGTGCTAAAATTGTTCGGCACGGCGATCGACATTACCGATCGCTTCCTTGCAGAAGAAGCCCTGAGACAAGCAGCAGCCGAGTTGGAAGACAGAGTGAGCGATCGCACTGCCGAACTTTCCCAAGCAGTCACTCAGTTAGAACAAGAAATTGGCGATCGAAAACTTGCAGAAGCAGCGGTGCAAGTTTCCGAACAAAACCTGCGAACAATCTTTAACAATGTCTACGATGCTATCTTCATTCACGATTTAGAAGGAAACATTCTCGATGTCAACAATCGAATGTTAGAAATGTACGGAGTGAGCCAGGAACAAGCAACAAAATTATCAATTATCAACGACTATTCAAGCGGCGATAATCCCATAGAACAAACGGCAGAACTTTGGGCTAGAGTATTAGCCGGCGAAACAGGTCGCATGGAATGGAAAGCGAGGCGTCCCAACGACGGTTCAACTTTTGATGCAGAAATTGCCCTGTCCAAAATCAATCTTAACGGCAATGTTAACATCATTGCCAACGTGCGAGATATTAGCGATCGAAAACAGGCAGAAGCAGAACTGCAACGCGCTCAACAATTTATGGAATCAGTCCTCAAAACCATACCCGTAGGAGTAGTTGCCAAGGAGGCCAAAGAGTTGCGATTTGTACTGTGGAACCCCGCAGCCGAAACTTTGCTCGGTTTCAGTGCAGCAGAAGTTATGGGCAAAAATGATTACGACTTTTTCCCCACAGAACAAGCTGATCTTTTCACCGCCAAAGACCGGGAAGTGCTCGACAGCGGGCAGATGGTAGAAATCGCCGAAGAAGATATTCAAACAGGCCAAGGAGAATCGCGGATATTTCACACCAAGAAAACAGCAATACTCGATGCTGATGGCACACCGCAATATCTATTAGCTGTCACCGAAGATATTACCGATCGCAAACTAGCAGAAATTGCCTTGAGGCGATCGTCCGCCCAACTCAAGCAGCAAGCCGATCGAGAAAAATTGCTCAACATTCTCACCGCTCAAATCCGCAATTCCCTCGACTTCGACAGCATCGTCACAGTCGCAGTTCAGGAAATTCGCGCTTTCCTGAAGATCGATCGCTGCAACTTTGCCTGGTATCGCGAAGACGGGGAGGAGCCTTTCTGGGAAATTATTAAAGAATCTCGCCACCCCCAACTTCCCGATTTAACAGGTCCCTATCGGGCTTCAGATTTTGGCCCCGTTGGAGAACAAATATTGCATATGGAAATAGTGCGGCTGGATGATGTCGAAACAGTCGCAGATCCTGCTTGGAAACAAACCATTCGAGGGATGGGCTACCAATCTGTATTAGCCATCCCCATGCAGGCACTTTCCGGGGTAATGAGCGCAATTACCTGCTGCAACAGCAATGTTGTGCGGCCCTGGAGCGATAGCGAAGTCGAATTGTTGCAAGCGATTACAGTTCAATTGGCGATCGCCCTCAACCAAGCCGATCTTTACGCCCAAACTCGCAATAAAGCTCGCGAATTAGAGCAAACCTTGCTGCAATTAACCAGCGCTCAATCGCAGTTAATTCAAAGCGAAAAAATGTCATCTCTCGGTCAACTCGTCGCAGGAGTTGCCCACGAAATTAACAATCCAGTTAACTTTATTTACGGCAATCTCAGCCATGCTAACGAATATACTCAAGACTTGCTGCACCTGATCGAACTTTACCAAAACTACTATCCCGATCCGGTGCCGGAAATTCAACAGGAAGTCGAAGCAATTGAACTCGAATTTCTAATGGATGACTTACCGAAACTGCTTTCGTCAATGAAAGTCGGTGCAGACAGAATTCAGCTCATCGTTGCATCTCTACGCACATTCTCCCGCATGGACGAAGCAGAAATGAAAGCCGTCAACATCCACGACGGTATAGATAGCACTCTGATGATTTTGCAGCACCGGGTCAAAGCAAAACCCAATTATCCCGAAATAGAGGTGATCAAAGAATACGGTCAATTGCCGTTAGTAGAATGTTATGCCGGACAGCTAAATCAAGTATTTATGAATATCTTGAGCAATGCTTTAGATGCTTTGGAAGAAAGAGATGCGCGGCTTTCTGTCGAGCAAATGCGGGAAAATCCCAGCTCGATCCGCATCTGGACTGAAATGCCAAAACCCGATCGAATATTAGTTCGGATTGCTGACAACGGCCCGGGCATGACAGAGACTGTCCGCAATCAACTTTTTAACCCATTTTTCACCACTAAACCTGTGGGGAAAGGCACTGGGATGGGCTTGTCAATTAGCTATCAAATTGTTACAGACAGACACAACGGCTCGTTGAAATGCACTTCTGCGCCGGGAGAGGGTGCCCAATTTGCGATCGAGATTCCGCTCAAAGCTAATCGCTAATCATAGGTACGTTGTTGCGCTTCAGCGCTCTCGATCTATGAAAGAGCGCTTAAGCGCAACAACATACCTAAAAGTTAATTTCTAGGTATCTCATTCCTAACCGCTTCTAACAACCTATCTAAATCTACTCATGAACAGCAAAACTAGAGTCAGTCCAAGTCTGCGGTGTAACTTCCTCAATGTAAAAAGTAGCGCATCACTGCTTGCTTACTGCTCGGCTTGGGCTCAACAGTAGGCTTGACCACAATTCCCCAGTTAGAGTTTGCGACTTTGAGGTAAAAATATTGAATTGTAGTTAATGATTCATTCGTGCCTGGTGTTTGTTCGGTTGTCACACCAACTAAGCCGGGAGCAACTCGCATGAATCAAGCGCAAATGAATTATACAGCTATTGTCACCAGTTTTCAAATTCTGGGTAAATGAGTAAATTTAGGTAGAAATAGACAGATTTCTTGAAACAGATGTTAACCCGACTTGATATTGCCCAGATTTATCAGCATTTCTGTCACTGCGCCACTGTCCAAAGGTTTAGAAAACAAATATCCCTGAGCTAATTCGCAGTCGAGTGCCCGAAGCTGGGCTAACTGTTCGGCTGTCTCCACACCTTCGGCGATCGCATTTAATCCCAAATTGTGAGCCAAAGTTACGATCGCCCGCACAATCTGCAAAGGCTGACCCCCGCCGTTGCCGTTTTCGATCGCCCCCAAGCGACTCACAAAAGATCGATCGATCTTCAGCGTATCCAGCGGAAAGCGGTGCAAGTAACTCAAAGACGAATAGCCCGTACCAAAATCGTCGATCGACAATCGAATATTTCTACCTTTTAATTGGGCGAGTACAATATTAGCCTTAGCCACATTTTCTACGATCGCGCTTTCAGTGATCTCCAATTTCAAACAACTCGGAGCGCAGCCAGTTTCTGCCAAAATTTCATCTATATGTTCAATTAAATTCGCCATTCCTAACTGCTTTGGAGAAAGATTGACGCTCATTGTTAATTGTGAAGGCTCGACAATTGGTAACTGGAAATTGGGAATTGGGAATCGCGAATTGGGAATCGCGAATTGGGAATCGGCAATCGGTAATTGGTAATCGGGGATTGGTAATTGGAGATTGGTAATTGGGAATTTTTTCCCTCTTCCCTCTTCCTTCTTCCCTCTTCCCTCTTCCCTCTTCCCCCTTCCCTCTTCCCTCTTCCTTCTTCCTTCTTCCTTCTTCCTTCTTCCTTCTTCCATCAACATTTCTTGCCAAACGCGCAATTGTCGGCAAGCTTCGCGCAGCACCCAGGCTCCCAGAGGCACGATCAAGCCTGTTTCTTCAGCTACAGGAATAAAAGTAGAAGGCGGTACTAAACCCCGAATCGGGTGCTGCCAGCGCACCAAAGCCTCAAAACCTTCGATCGCACCGCTGGCGAGGGAAAAAATCGGTTGGTAGTGGACAATAAAGTGCGAACATTCATCCTTACTTTTCCCTAATTCCTCCTTGCCAAAAATAGCTAATCGCAGGTCTGTTTCTAACTGCAAGAGGGAGATAGTTTGGTCGTGCATCGCCAAATTAAACACCTCGTGGCGGGCTTTACCCAAAGCTTTAGCACGGTACATAGCAATATCAGCATCGCGCAGGAATTCTTCGGGATGGCTGTATAAAGCACTCTGCTGGCCGTTCAACTCGTCACTTTCTACTATTCCTAAGTCACCTCGACTGAAAACAATCCCAATGCTAGCGGTGGTAAATACTTCATGCCCTTCGAGGTTAAACGGAATCTTCAGTTCTGTTTGTATCCTGTTAGCTGCTAGGGTGGCGTCGCTGAAGCTCTGAATGCGGTCTAGCAGAATGGTAAATTCGTCTCCCCCCAACCGGGCGACTGTATCGGAAACGCGCACGCAATCCTGAAGCCGCTGCCCTAGGGCAATTAGCAGTTTATCCCCAAGAATGTGTCCTAAAGAATCATTAACTATTTTGAAGCGGTCTAAATCTAGGAACAGGACGGCAAATTTGTAATCTGGGGAATGTTTGGAACGGCGGATCGCTTGTCCTAGCCTGTCGATGAACAAAAGGCGGTTAGGTAAACCCGTCAGCGAATCGTGAAAGGCGCCGTGCAGTAGTTGCTGTTCTACTCGCTTGCGCTCGGTGACATCTCTGATAATAATTTGGGCGGCGGCTGAGCCTTGATAAATAGCAGGGATGCCGGCAACTTCAACGTCTATGATTTGTCCGTCAAGCCGCATCAATTTTTCTTCGGCAAGCTCGATCGGCTGATTTTCTTCCTCGACTTGTCTCATCCGTTCTCTGGCTTTTTCGACATAGTTTGGATGAACGATATCCAATACCGGAAAGCCGATGAGCTCTGCCGGAGATCTGGCGCCGAGGAGTTTAGCGCCAGCGGCATTGATGTAGACGATTTTTCCTTGACTGTGAACGGCGATCGCTTCGGGAGATAGTTCTACTAAACGACGATAGCGTTCTTCACTTTCTTGGAGAGATACTATCAGCTCGCAGCGCTCTTGTTCGGCTCGCTGGCGTTCGATTTCCATTCTGTGAACTGCCAGAAATTTACCGATGCTTTGAGCCATCAGTTCTATGATTTCTCTGGCCTGCGATTCAAAATTTTTATGTCTGGCTTTTTGCGAACAAAAGCTCAAAGTACCATAAATTTTATCGTTGACAAATATCGGTGTGCCAATGTATGATTCTATGTTCAAATCTTGATAAACTTGATGGTCGCCAGTTTTCAGTATTTCTTTGATGTGAGAACACGCCATGGTTTTTTGGGATTTGATTACTGCTGCACAGTAAGTATCGCTAAGATTTAATTTTAAGCCTTTGTTAAAATATTTGATGTTGCTTTTGACGGAGCGAATCAGAAAAGATTGACTTTCAACTTGAGCAATAATACCAATAGAGAGTCCAAAAATTAAACAGCCTGCTGTCAGATAATCATCAACCAGTTCTTGAAAGTTTTGATAGTGATAAGTTGTAATCCGGTGCAAATGTTTGAGGTTGGCACTGAATGTGGCTAAATCTTGAGACTTTAAAAATAATTCTTCTTCCGAGCGCTGGCGGTCTGTAACATCGGTTTGAACTCCAATAAAGTGAGTTAAGTGTCGCCGAAAATTGTATACGGGAGCAATAGAAAGTTCGTTCCAAAAAGGTGTTCCATCTTTCCGAAAATTACGCAAAATCACTTGGCATTCTTTCCCTTCTCGAATGGCAGTTTGCAGCTCTTTTGCAGCGGGGCAATTGGTATCTTTTCCCTGTAAAAATCGGCAATTTTTACCAATTAATTCCTCTCTGCTATAACCGGTGATCCGCTCAAAACTGGGATTGACATAAATAATTGGATTATCTGCAACTGTGGCGTCGGCGATCGCAATGCCGTTGCTGGTACTCTCGATCGCCCGTTCCATCATTTGCAAGCGCTCTTGCGATCGAATGCGATCGATCGCCGCAGCTAACAGATTGGCGATCGCTTCTACAAAATAAACGTCATCCTGGTTAAAAACGCGCTCTTGCTTGCTGTGTACCCCCAAAATGCCCCAGACAGCCGACTCAGCAGTCTTCCCAGGTTCTGCTTGTCCCCAGTTCTTTTTCGCCTGTCCTCGATTGCCGGGAACGATCGCAGTGACGCCGCTGACAGCCTGGTGGTTGTGCAGCAGTGGCGACTCGCTAAAGCGGGTTTCTACTCGCAAATCTGCGACGATTATCGGTTCACCAACTAGCAATGTGTAACCTGCTTGCGATCGACTAGAAGCGGTAACAGTAGCGTTACCGACAAGTCCGGGCTGCCAGCCAATCCCCGCTCGCAACAGAAAAGCATGGCCAGAAGGCAACAGTTCCAAAAACTGGCAATACTCGACATCTAGGGTTTGGGCAATTAACACCGCAGCTTTGTCCATCAGTGCGGACAAGTCTGTTTCGGCTAGGGCCTGCTGTCCCAAGTAGGCGACGGCCGCTTGCTGGCGGGCCCGCAAGTGGATTGACGCCAGCAATTCCTGCTCTTTAGCGGCGGCTAGCTTGCGCTCGGTAATGTCGCAGAACACCGACAGCACAGTTTTTTCCGACAGTAATGTCAAATACCGCATGGATACAGTGGCCCAAAACAGGGTACCGTCAGCTTTTTTGAGGCGGACTTCTGTCTCGCGGACGTATCCGTTGCGAGCGAGATCCTCCAGTAGTTGCTGCCGTTCTGCGGGATTGTTGTAGAGGATGGAGGCTGGCTGGTGGTCGATCGACTGAAATGCTCTCAGGCCGAAAGCCTGACGGCATAAATCGTTGCTATAAAGAATTATGCCGTCAGGTAGACTGCTGACGATCATGGGCATCGGCATCGAATTGGCGATCGTCAGCAGCAATTCTTTGGTTTCTTGCAATTCTTCGTACAAGTCTGGCTTGGCGGCACAGCCCTGACAGTCTTCACCGTTTTCAGGGATAAAACTTTCCATTTTTGAATTGTTCCATTGAGCAGGTAACTTTTTTTACCAGAAAAAATTGGTTGAAAGCCGGAACACGAGTGAGGGAGAAATAAAAATCAGACTATTCATTACTCGAATCCTCGGACTTAAGGGTAGAGGTCGCTCTCCTTCGGTCAACTGTCAACTGTCAACTGTCAACTGTCAACTGTTGAAACTTGTGGTGACTGATGATTGCATATGTAGAGAACGATCGACAGTGCCCCACTACATTAATCTTAACCAAAACTCATGCAAGTCAGCTCCCCAAAACTGCTCGGATCGAGTTTTAGGTGGAATGCCAGTGGCGATCGCATCTGTCTCTGGTAAGAAAATGTAGAGTTTCTGAACTTGCGTTAAATTTTCATGTATGGCGGGGTAGCTTGCCAAATATGCAGCGCCAGCCCCTAATCTAAAAAGTAATGCCATCTGCAAACAACTACCCAAAACTATCCGAGGAGAGAGAGAAAATGCTTGAATCTTACCGCCTTCACGCTGCCGAAAGAGCCGCATTGGGAATTCCGCCGCTGCCGCTAGACGCCCAGCAAACGTCGGAACTCTGCGAATTGCTGAAAAATCCGCCACCGGGAGAAGAAGAAGCCTTAATCGAATTATTGCGCGATCGCGTACCCCCAGGCGTAGACAGCGCCGCCTACGTCAAAGCTGGTTTTTTAACCGGCATCGCCAAAGGTGAAATCCACAGCCCCCTAATTGCTCCCAAATGGGCAGTTTACCTGCTGGGGACAATGATGGGCGGTTACAACGTCCAATCTTTAATCGACTTGCTCAATCCTACTGCCGAAATCGCTATCCCCGCCACCGCAGCCCGGGCTCTGAGCAAAACGCTGTTAGTATTCGATGCCTTCCACGACATTCTCGCCCTGTCGGATACCAATCCCTACGCGAAGCAGGTAGTCGATTCCTGGGCTGATGCCGAGTGGTTTACCGGCCGCCCCGAACTAGCCCAAGCCATTACTGTTACAGTCTTCAAAGTGCCCGGAGAAACCAATACCGATGACTTGTCTCCCGCACCTCAGGCTACCACGCGGCCGGACATTCCCCTGCACGCTTTGGCGATGCTCGAAAGCAAGATGCCAGGGGCCTTAGAAACGATCGCCCAATTGAAAGAAAAAGGCCATCCCGTCGCCTACGTTGGCGATGTTGTCGGCACAGGTTCCTCGCGGAAATCGGCGATTAACTCCGTGTTGTGGCACATTGGTAACGATATTCCGTTTGTACCAAACAAGCGCAACGGCGGATATATTCTAGGAAGTGCGATCGCCCCGATTTTCTTCAATACCGCTGAAGATTCCGGCGCATTGCCGATCGAATGCGATGTCGCCAAAATGGAAACCGGCATGGTAATCACCATCCATCCCTACAAAGGCGAAATCACCAACGAAGCCGGAGAAATCATCTCCACCTTCACCCTCAAACCCGACACAATCCTCGACGAAGTGCGCGCCGGCGGTCGAATTCCCCTATTAATCGGACGCACCTTAACCGACAAAGTTCGCGAAGCTTTAGGACTAGAAATTAGCCCTATTTTCACCCGTCCAACTATTCCCGCCGATACCGGAAAAGGCTTCACCTTAGCTCAAAAGATGGTAGGAAAAGCTTGCGGTTTGTCCGGCGTTCGTCCCGGCACATCTTGCGAACCATTAATGACCACAGTCGGTTCCCAAGATACCACCGGCCCCATGACTCGGGACGAATTAAAAGAACTTGCTTGTCTGGGATTTAGCGCCGATTTGGTAATTCAAAGTTTTTGTCACACCGCTGCCTATCCGAAACCAGTGGATGTCAAAACTCACCACGAATTGCCCGATTTTATGTCACAGCGCGCGGGCATAGCTTTGCGTCCCGGAGATGGCATCATTCACTCTTGGCTGAACCGGATGTTATTGCCAGATACAGTCGGAACCGGCGGCGATTCTCACACTCGTTTTCCGTTAGGAATTTCCTTTCCGGCGGGTTCGGGATTAGTAGCTTTTGCTGCTGCTTTGGGCGTGATGCCTTTGGATATGCCGGAATCGGTTCTAGTCCGGTTCAAAGGTGAATTGCAACCGGGAGTAACGCTGCGGGATGTTGTGAATGCGATTCCCTACGTAGCAATTCAAAAAGGTTTGCTGACAGTCTCCAAACAGAATAAGAAAAACATCTTTTCTGGGCGGATTATGGAGATTGAAGGTTTGCCCGATTTGAAGGTCGAGCAGGCTTTTGAATTGACCGATGCCTCGGCCGAGCGTTCTTGCGCCGGATGCACGATTAAATTGAGCGCTGAGACTGTTTCTGAGTACATTCGTTCTAATGTCGCGCTGCTCAAAAATATGGTGGCGCGGGGCTATGAAGATGCGCGGACGATGATGCGCCGGGTGGCGAAGATGGAGGAATGGCTGGCTAATCCGGTGTTGCTTGAGGCGGATGCTGATGCGGAGTATGTGGAAATCATCGAAATCGATCTCAATGAGATTACTGAACCGATTGTGGCTGCGCCGAATGACCCGGATAATGTGAAGCTGTTGAGTGAGGTTGCGGGCGATCGGGTAGACGAAGTATTTGTCGGTTCCTGCATGACAAATATCGGTCACTACCGCGCCACTGCGAAGGTGTTGGAAGGTGCAGGGGAAGTGAAAGCTCGCCTGTGGATTTGTCCGCCAACTCGGATGGACGAACAGCAACTGAAAGAAGAAGGTTATTACAGCATTTTTGGAGCGGCTGGAGCGCGCACAGAAATGCCGGGATGCAGTCTTTGTATGGGCAATCAAGCGCGGGTTAAAGATGCGACAACCGTGTTTTCAACTTCGACTCGTAATTTCAACAACCGCATGGGTAAAGACGCGCAAGTTTATCTCGGTTCTGCGGAATTAGCCGCAGTTTGTTCGCTGTTGGGTCGAATTCCCACAGTCGAAGAATACCAAGAGATTGTGGCGAAGAAAATCAATCCTTTTGCTGGTGATTTGTATCGATATTTAAATTTCGATCAGATTGCGGGCTTTGAGGATGAAGGGCGAGTGATTGCTTTGGAAGATATGCCTCGGATTGAGGATATTTTGGGGATTCCCGATGGTGTGTTGAGCAAGTAATATAGCGGATCGAGCGAAAGATAAGGTACGTTGTTGGGCTTGAACCCTCTTGGTTTAAGGGTTATATAAGCTGTCAATCATACCTCATTTTTTTGAGAAAGGCTATATCGTCGAAGCTGACTGAGATGGTTATTTTGAACCGCAGATAAACGCAGGTGTACGCAGATGAATGAATTTGATCTGCGTACATCTGTGTCAATCCGCTGACATCTGCGGTTCAAGAAAATCCCATTGTTTACAATATAAGTAGAGGCGAGTTCGATCGCCAATTTCTAATTCCCATCCAAAATATCGATCTGCCAATTCGTATAAATCCGATTGAGGAGAAAAAAAGTATGTCTGAACAAGCTTTAATCAGTGAAAGTCCAATGACAGCAGCTTCAGCGCCCGAACCTCGCATTGGTAATGAAATGGTAGAGTTTCTCAGTGTAATTCAGCAAACTCCGAGAGAATATTGGCCGAATTTGCTGAAAATGATGCGGTTATTTCTGGAAACTGTGACGGTTAAGCCCGGATTATCGGAATCCGCCCAGACACCTGAAAACGTAGATTTTACTAAACTGTCGAAGGAGGAAAGGATCAAAAGAAATCAACCTGCGATCGAATTATTGCGATCGTGGCGAGAAGATGAGGATGATGAACAAGAACAAAAAGAAACTGCGGAATATCTTGAACAAGTGATAAATGAAGATCGGATGTCTAATCGACCATTGTTTCCATGAGCAGAATAATTATTTTGGATTCCGACTTACCAGTCCCTGATATACTTTCAACTACAGATATTTTTACAGACACCGTTAGCGAGATAAACAGGATGGTGGAAACAGTGGACACAATCGAAAAAACGGACGATCGCACGCAAACCCGGTTTTGGGGTAAAGTTACAGTCATAGACGCGGGCGATCGCTACAAGATCAATCGCATCGAAGTCAAACCGGGGCACCACATCCGCACCCAAATGCACTATCACCGCAGCGAACACTGGGTTGTCGTCTCCGGTACCGCTAAAGTTATCTGCGATGACAAAGAGACCATTCTCATGCAGAAACAGTCAACCTACGTTCCCATGAATACCGCTCACCGCGTGGAAAACCCCGGCGTTATTCCCTTGGTGATGATTGAAATCCAAAATGGCGAATATCTGGGTGATGATGACATTATCCGTTTTCCCCAAGATGCCGCTGACGAAGATTGATCTCAAATCAAGTTAAATAACTCTCAGGTTTGTAGTGAGGACTTCAGTCCTCTCTCATCTCAGACTTAACGGAAAATTAAAATTACCAGAAAGAATTAGTTTAAAGCCCCAAGCCCGGGAGAAATTAAAATCAGGCTCTTCGTTACTCCAATCCTGTTCCTTCTTTTGTCAACAGTCAACGAAGAGGGCGGACACGGGGGCACCGCCCCTACAAACTGTCAAATGAATGAAGGAAATTAAAATTATAGGGGCAATTTCTGAAATTGCCCCTACAGGATTATATTAAGGTTGTTAAACACGATAGTCTGATATAGCAATTGGCGATCGTCCTACGGCAAAGCAGCGTTTTTCAAATCTACATTTGCCATATTGGCATCCTGTAAATTAGCGCCAGTCAAATCCGAACCGTTCAAGTTAGCACCGGTCAAATTAGCACCAGTCAAATTAGCATCCCGCAAGTTAACCCCCAGCACATCTATTCCCGACAAACTACCGCCCCGGAGGGTGATATTTCCCAGATTCGCGACAGACTGACGGGCATTTCTCAGGTTCGCCCCAGTCAAATTAGCACTTTCTAAATTAGCCCCGACCAAATTAGCACTGGTAAGGTTGGTATTTTTCAAACTGGCAATTACTAAACCAGCCAAACTCAGGTTAGCGCGAGTCAAATCAGCACCCTCCAAATTTGCCCCGTGCATTTTAGCCCCAATTAAGCTCGCACCTTGCAATTTAGCTTGTGTCAGATTTACTGCGTTTAATTTGGCTTCGTTCAAATTTGTACCGCTCAAATTTGCACCACTCAAATTTGCACCGTTCAAATTCGCACCGCTGAGATTCATGCCAGAAAGCTGCGCTCCTGTCAAGTCACATTTGCTGCAATTTTTAGTTTCTAATAGTTGCTTGACTTGTGATACGTTTTCTGCTTTGACTCCAGAAGCAAAACCGATCGCAATTAGCAGCCCTGTTGTTGTTAAAATTCCAAATTTCATATACTCACCCTCGGCGATATCTCTCTCTACTAATAATATCCAACATTTTTAGAGAGAGTGGGGTGATCGGTCTCTTCGATAAACTGTGACAATCATCACCCTGTTGTGCACAAAAGATGATAGAATTATGGACGTTTAAACTCCCAACAATTATTGTAAACAATTATTGCTTTTTCAGGAACCAAAAGGGAAAGGATTGCGTCGGTTCGAGACGGACACCCGTGATGCTGTTCTGAGCAAAAGTATAGTCCTTATCCTGCCAAAGAGGGATGAAAGGTACATCTTGACCTAGTATGTCCTGAATTTCGGCAAACAAAGCTTTGCGGGTTTGAGGGTTGGCTTCTTGGCGCTGCTTGGCGATCAGTTGATTTACCCGATCGCTATAATAAAACGAACCCTGCCCCTGACTGGCACCCTTTTCACACCCGCGGGCCGCCGAACCCGTCGCACAATCCAAAAACGGCTGAATGTAATTGTCAGCATCGAAAAAGTCAGCGTACCAATCCACCAACACCGCAGGATAAATCCCCTTCTCTATATTCTGAAATAAAGTCGGAGATTCAACGCTGTTAATTTCCACCTGCATTATCCCGTCCATTTTGAGTTGGGCTAAAGCTTTAATCGTACTCGCCACTAAACCTCGTTTTGTAGAACCGCTAGGATGCCAAATTTGAAAAATAAACGGATTGGCGGCCGAATATCCCGCTTTTTTTAGCAATTCCTTGGCTTTTGTCATGTTGGCGTCGCCGTACAGTTCTTTAAATACTGGCTTGTTAACGTCGAAGGTTGTGGGAATCAGGCTGTACAGAGGCTGGGCTTGTCCTCGGAGGACGCGATCGTTAATAAGCGGCCGATCCATCGCCGCAGCGATCGCCTGTCTCACCTCTAACTTATCCAGCGGTTTAGAATTGAGATTCAGCGTCATATAACTAACTGTACTGCTCTCCCCCGCGATTTCCTGCCATTTCCCTTTTTTTGCTCCCTCATCCAAGCTGCGAACTTGATCCGCATCCAGAGATAAATAAGCTACATCGATCGCACCAGTCCTAAAAGTATTGAACAAATTTGAAGAACTCGAAAGCAGCAAAATGTCAATACCTCTATTGACGGGTTTTTCTCCCCAATACTTATCAAAGGCATCAAACTTCAGAGAATCGCTACCGTACTTCGCAAGTTTGTAGCGTCCAGTTCCCACAAAAGTATCCGGTTTAAATTTACCGTCTCCAATCTCATAAGCTTTCGGAGAAATCGGACAAAGACCGGCAAATGTCAGCAAAGAAGGAAACGCAGCAAAAGGCTTTTTGAGTTGAAAAGTTAATTCGTATTCGCCCGTCGCTTTCACCGATTCTACTGCATCGCCCAACAAGAAAGCCGGACGACCGCCATTTTTGATAAATCGCTGCAAGGAAAATTCCATTGCTGCGGCGTTAAACGGTGTGTCGTCGTGAAAAATCACGCCTTGACGCAAGGGAATTGTATATGTCAATCCGTCTTTGCTAACTTTTGGCATTGCTGTCGCCAAGTGGGGGATTAACTTTGTCGTTCCCGACTCGTAGGTGTAGAGAGTATCGCCCAAATTTCGCAGCAGTTGTCCTGAGATGGTTTCGTAAGCGTCGGCGGGGTCGATCGTCCGCAATTTCAAGGTTGTGCCAATTGTCACGCGATCGTTGTTGGGCGAATTGGGCGAATTGGGCGATCGACTGGCACTCTGTCCGCAGCTTGCAGTTAACAAGCAGCAGAGGCAGAACAAAGCTATAACTTTAATTACTGAAGGTTTTATAGATATTCTCGGCTGCCGCTTGTTGATTTCCATCGTCTTTTATTGACACTCCAAATTAGTAATTATATTATCAGGACTTACACACTTTTAAATGAGAAACCCGGTTTCTTGGTAGATGCAATGTCGCGAAACCTCTTAAACTGCCAACTGCCAACTGTCAACTGTCAACTGTCAACTGTCAACTGTCAAGGGAGCATCTCATTTTTGTAAAAAGCATTTTTTTATTATAGTGCGAGCTGTCGCGAGCTCGCGTATTGTACTCGCGAGCGGGGACGATCGCACTATATATAAATGCAAAACTGAGATGCTCCCGATGCAATGTCGCGAAACCTCTTAAACTGCCAACTGCCAACTGTCAACTGTCAACTGTCAACTGTCAACTGTCAACTGTCAACTGTCAACTGTCAACTGTCAACTGCCAACTGCCAACAGCCAACTGACTAAATTTCCCTGAGGAGCGATCGCCAATCCCGACAGCGTTTCAGGTAAATGCGAGCTACCCGATCGCTCGGATTTTTCCGCAAACACTCTTCAAACAATTTTCCTGCCAATCGGTACTCATGGCGATCGCAAAGTAACATTGCTTCAGTATATACCGCCAAATTTGCTAGCTTAGCCGAGAGAATTTCCGGCGGATCGGCATCGAAGACCTCATATATTGTGACATATTGTAATTTTCCTTTTACCTGTACTTTATCCACAATCCGAATATTATAATCAGCCGGATTTCGCAACCGTTCCAATGTCTGCTGAGAAATTAACATAGGAACGCCATAATCTTTCGTCAACCCTTCAATCCGAGATGCCAAATTAACAGCATCACTAATCACCGTGCTATCCATTCTGCTTGTGCCACCAACTGTCCCCAGCATCAAAGAACCAGAATTGATCCCAATCCCAATTTTAATCGGGATGTAGCCCACACTTAAACGGTATCTGTTGTAATCATTCAGGATATTTAGCATCGCAATACCAGCTTTCACTGCATCATCTGCACAGTCGCTAAACAAAGCCATAATCGCATCGCCGATATATTTGTCAATAAACCCGTGATTGCTAGTAATAGCAGGCTCCATGCGCGACAGGTAAGCATTTATAAAATTAAAAATTTCTTGAGGAGTCATAGTTTCGGAAAGCGTCGTGAAATCGCGGATGTCCGCAAACAGCACCGACATTTCCTGCTGCACTTGATCGCCTAAACTGACATCAATAATACTTTCATATCCCAACAAATTGAGAAATTGATGTGGCACAAATCGCCCGTAGGCATCAGTTAATTCCGATTCAGCATCCAGAGATTTTTCTAAGCTTTTATTGACTTCAAATAATTCCTTAATAAATGTTTGGCGGTCGGCTTCAGCTTGTTTGCGTTCCGTGACATCTTGAAAAACTGCGATCGCAAAAGCAACTTTGCCACCGTCAAAAATTGGCGTCCCCCAAGTCTCAAGGGGGATTTTCTTGTCTAGTCTATGAATTTCCAGATCCTCAGCCGTCGAACTTTCTCCCGTCAAAGCTCGGACGAGCGGCAAATTCTGTGAAGGGTAAATAATATCAGTTCCCGCGATATAAAATTGATAACTTTTTGACAAATCATCAACAGAATTTAACGGCAACACCCCTTGGCCGAGTAACTGCTGTCCGGCACGATTGACGTAGTAAGGTTTACCTTGAGCATCGAGCACCGCCACGCCTACGGGAATCGCTTCCAGAAATTGAGCTAGCTTGATTTCGCCTTCCCGCACCGCCTCCAATGCCCGATAGCGCAACTCAGATTCCACCGTATCGGAATGTTCAGCAGTATTTTCCAGCAAGATTTCCAGATCCGCTTTTTCCTCCTTCAAGTCTTCCACTTGCTGGCGCAATCTTTCTATCTCTAAAAGTAGCTGTTCTCTAGATGGTTGTTCTTCCAGCATAACCCGAGAATTTGCGCCTCGACTAACAGAAAATTGCTCAACAGTCCATACCCTAAAAGTCATCATATGTCTATAGTAATTCAAACTGCAAACTCGGCATTAGGCGCTGGAAATTCTTCACAGATTTACCTTGCCAAGCTATACGTTGAGAACCTTGTACCGCCATTTGCACCCGAGCTTTTTTGCGGACTTCGATAATAAACTTCGACAGCATATTTATGCCTGAACTGTTCAAAAATTCTAACTGTTGCAAATTGAGGGTAATTTTTGCCGGTGCCAAATCGGCTACCTCCTCCAGCAACTGCACTATCGGTGCGTACTCTTGGGGCCCGCTCAACCTTAGAGATCCTCTAAAACTCACGGTTGCCGTTGATGGATCGTAACAGATCCCGTAATCTTCTGTTTTAATTTCCATTGCCGCAAAAAAAAGTCCCTTAGATATTATCGATCGCCAGCGATACTTATACTCTTAATTGCACCATAGTTGTCACCGTAATTACTTCCGGGTCTTTTTGCACCGTCTGGAACTTCCAACCTATTTTGGTGGTATAATCGCTCAGCATGGTTAGCAGGCCCAATCCTGAATTAGTAGAATTTTCGTCAGCAGCATTTTTTTCCAACCGCTCAATGTACAGCTCGCTCGGATCGGACTCCAGCAACTGCTGAATGTAAGCCTGAAACTTCCCTACACCTTGCGGAGGGATGGTGTTAGCAACTGAGAAAATCAGTCCGTCGCTCCTTAATTGCAGTTTAATGTTGATCGGGTGTTCCGATGTCTCATCATTAAACTTCATCGCATTCTCTAATAACTCATTAGCAATATAGCTAACAGCACTTTTAATTTCAGCTTGTCTGTCAATTGTCGAGGGGTCATCCTCGTTTCCAGGGAAAAAAGTCGTCAAGTAGTCAGCCAGAAAATCCGCCGACAAACCGTTGTTCCGCCACCGCTGCTTGAGGGGGATCGAACTCGGGGAAAATCCAATTATTAAATATTCGTGGCTGGGAGTCGGCTCGATGAAATCGCCGAAAGTCTGAATCATATTAGTTGTTATTTGTTAGTTGTTATTTGTTAGTTGTTATTTGTTGGTTGACTGTTGTTATTGGTTGTTGGTTATTGGCGAGTTGCTACCAATGCCCCATGCCCCATGCCCCATGCCCCATGCCCCATGCCCAATTCCCAATTCCCAATTCCCTATTTTTGTTTTAGAACCAGCAATGTGATGTCATCAAAAACTTTTTGTTCGCCGATGTGCGATCGCACGTCGTCAATTACAGCGTGCCTGATCTCTGTAGCCGTTTGCTGCCAATTAATCTGTATTACCTTAATTAACCTATCTAAACCATAAAGCACTTTATTCATATTTTTAGCCTCCGTAATCCCATCAGTGTACAGCACTACCACATCTCCTGAATGCAACTGGACAAGGGTTTGGGCCACAAAATCAGCAATATCTTCATCCAGCCCGATCGGGAAACCCAAATCGATTGTATCAAACCGCTCGGCAGAACCGTTACACCGCACGACAATCATTTCTTCGTGCTGGCCGCTCAACTTCAGCATTCCCTCGTGATAGTCTAGCAAAGCAAGGCTAGCGTTCTTATCCCATTTCATCCGCTGCATATTATCGTAAATTACAGTGTTAATAGCGGTTAAAAATCTTACCGGATCGGCTTCGTTGTAGGTGAGCAAAGTTCGCACTGCTGTTTGAAGCATAATCATTAAAACACCGCTCTCCAATCCGTGTCCCGTCACGTCGCCAATACCAATTTTTACTTTACCTTCGTGCTGGAGTACATCGTAATAGTCACCGCCTACTTCATCAGCAGGTTCCATAAATCCTGCAATATCTAAGCCAATAACTTCCTTCAATTCTCGGTCTTTCGGCAGCAGCATCTGCTGAATTTTGCGAGTGACATCTAGTTCGGCACTCATCCGCATATTTTCGGATTTTAGGCGATCGTTAAGAACAGTAATTTCTTGATTCGCACCAACCAAAGCCTCGGCAATCTTGTTAAATGCACCCACAACTTGCCCGAGTTCATCTTTGTTATCCAAAATAATTTTGTGGTCAATATTGCCACTTGCCATATTTTTTGACGCTTCCTCAAGCACAAATACAGTTTGCATGACTGCTAGGTAAAAAGATACAAATAAATAAACAACTATTGTTAAAATAATTAGAATAAAAACATAAATTAAGTGTTTTCTAGTAACTAAAGCATCTATACGTTTTTGCAGGAGAAAGTCTAATTCATTGACACTTTTGTCCCACAGTTCAAAACTCGAATTCAGAACTCGGTCGCTGCCATCGAGATAGGTATAATATTCGACTGTGGCTGTGGGATAAATTAGTTTATCTAGTTGCCCAGTTAGTTGCTCTACTACTGAGTTAAATTTTATCAAATCTTGGCTTAATTTCGGTCGCAGATTCCCGTGAGGATTGTTGCTAAATCCTACCTCCATATTGATTGCTAAATCCTGATTGAGTTCTCTCAATTTGCCCGCAAAAGTAATCAATTTCGCTCTTTCCTCAGGTGTGGCATCGGAACGCAGGCTACTTTTTTGAGAAAATAGCCTAATTTCTGACAATAATTTTTGCATTTCTGGAATTTTCAACAAAGTTGCATCCATCAAATAATAGGTATCTAAATCTGGGTCTAATATGAGATTGGAAGTATCGCCGACGTGAGCGCTCAATTTATTAATATCATATGCGATTTTTTGATATACAACATCGTAAGTTTCTAAACTCCACTGGCTCCGATGAAGTTTAAATTTTTGCCAATTTTGATAAATGGTATTAAATTGCTCGCGGGAAACTAAAGTTGTTCCTAACTGGCGGTCGGTATTTGCCAGGGATTGAAAGTCCGCGTCTATCTTAGCTTCAAAATTATCCCAGGACTCGTGCTGGCTTAAATTTGGATTTAAACCCTGATAATTTAACAGGTGAAATTTCGGTATGTATTCCCTCAACTGGCGCAGCGGACGCAGGTATTGATTGCCGTAGATTTCTTTTTGGGCAAAATCAACTCTGGTGTTAATTTCGGAAATCAGCAGGTACATCATCAAGACTAACGGCATCGCAAATAGAAAACCGATCAAGATGAATTTTTGAGGATAGCTGATCCGATTCATTAAATGGATTCCTAGGGATTTTCTGTTCATAATCGATATATTTCAACAAGATGTTACTAAAAAATTAGCGATCGCTACTAAGTTATTTTCGGGGACGATCGCTCTTGAAAACCTAAATCCTCTAATTAATCAGCGATAGCTTGCTTAATTTATCATGCGTTCCCGTCCTGTTGCTACAGATTGTACGGCATCCCTTGGCTCTCACTGGCTCAGTTCGCCTCCCCTTGTCTACAAAACCTTCAGAAGTTTGGGCACGATGAATAGTCATTTATACTGAGATGTTCCCCCAAAATCATTTTTGTTTCAGCAGATTTACCTAGCGATAAATTTTGCTCAATACTATACTAAAAGTAAAAATTAAGTAATAACTGGTAGTGCAAGTTTCCTGAAACAGAAGTGGCAGCAGGGAGTATAAGATACTTGTGCCGCACGACTCTGTTAAGTCGGTTCTGCACCAAGGAACAAACAGCACCAGCAGCAGTGTCTATATCGGTATCTGCATTTGAGTGCTCCGGAGCGATCGCGCAAGAGTGTAAAGTGAGGCAGAGGGCGTACTATGAAACCAATCTCCGAAAATAACTCTCAAAACAATCAAAACCGAGGTGAAAAGCAGCCTAATCCTTTAATCTTGGCTTTGGTGCTGACGGGAATTCTGGCATGGGAAATGTATCCGGCGCTAATCCACACCGCTGCGGCTAACGCGGGCGCCCTCAAACAGTCCCTCGTTCAGGTAGAAAACCAAGATGAGCAAACAGCGCAGCAATTTCCCGCTGTCGGGGATCAAAAAAAAATCAGCTATTCGGGATTGGTACTAAATAGTCTAATTTCCGAACCGGGCAATTTGGCTGAGGGTACGCGCCAAAATCCCCCGAACCAGTTGCCCGCAAACGTTGCAGCCGCAGTTCGCCAAGAGTTGTCGCGCTCGACTGGGATTGCTGCTGACAAGTTGAAAGTCACTGAATCGAGCCGGCAAAGTTGGCCGAATACTTGTTTGGGACTCGCGAAATCTGATGAAATTTGCGGCCAAATGATTGTTGAAGGTTGGCGGGTTGTGGTTTCTGATGGCGGCCAAACTTGGGTTTACCGCACCAATGCTAGGGGGAATGTGTTGCGCTTGGAAAAGAAAGTTAGTTAAGGGAATTTGACCCTGTGAAATGAACAATAAATTTCCTTTTGGAACAGGCAAGATGCCTGTTCCACAAAGACTAGATTTTATTGTGGTAGATTTCTTGTGGGGTGGGGACGCGAGCGGGTGCATCTGGTTTTTTGAAGAGGGCGAAGCATGACCGCATATAAGTTATTAGTTATAATCTCCTATTTTATGCGGTCATGCTTCGCCCCTACGGATATATTCGCTTGCATTGAGATGCACCCACGCGAGCCATCCCCTAACATCAATTTGGGAGTTTTTTTCTTTCAATAATCCCGCCGCCTAAGAGCACATCTGAGTCATACCAAACTGCGGCTTGTCCGGGGGTAATGCTCAACTGCGGTTCGTCAAAAATTACCTTGACTCTTGTACCGCTTGCTTTTTCGTCTGCTTCGGATGATTCTACGGGAATAATTGTAGCGGGGACGGGTTGCGATCGATAGCGAATCTGCACGGAAGCCCGAATCGGAGCGATCGGCCCAGCGACAGAAACCCAATTTACTTTCTGGACATTGCAGTCAGATTCTACTGCCAACTGGCGATCGCCCACAATTACCCGATTAGCACCAGCATCAAGTTCAATCACATACAGCGGTTCCGGTGCGGCAATCCCCAGGCCCTTCCGCTGGCCGATAGTGTAGTGGTGCACGCCGTCGTGCTGTCCGAGTACGCGGCCGGACTTATCTACAATGTCACCCTTTTGCGGCGCAATGTACTTGTCGAGAAAAGCCCGCATCGAACCGTTACTTTCCACCAAACACAAATCCTGACTTTCCGGCTTATCAGCGGTTGTCAAGCCAAATTCCGCCGCAATTCTGCGAGTTTCAGTCTTGGTGATTTCCCCCAAAGGAAACTCCGTACCCGCCAGTAAATCCTGTGTTAAATCGTACAAGAAATAAGACTGATCTTTCGCAGGGTCGATCGCCCGCAGCAACTGATAGCGATCGGTAGCAGTATCATAGGTAATGCGAGCGTAGTGCCCCGTAGCAATCTTTTCAATACCCAGCTCTTCGCGAGCGTACTTGAGCATCGGCCCGAACTTCACAGTTTTATTGCACTGCGAACAAGGCAGAGGTGTAACTCCTGCACTGTAACCGTCCACCAAAAAATCGACAATACTTGCCTGAAAGACCTCGCGGCTGTCAACAATGTGATGGGGAACGCCCAAATCTTCGCAAATTTTAGCGGCATCGACCATTCCCTCAGAGCAGCATTGACCTTTGCCTTTCATCAACCACAGCGTTAAACCCACCACTTCATAGCCCTGATGGTGTAAAATTGCGGCTGCTGCGGAACTATCGACCCCGCCGGAGAGGCCTACGACAATCTTGTTCATGGTTCGGAAATAAATTGCTATTTTACTGTTTTACTGTTACGCAAGTTCGATCGAGCTAATTGATTATACCACAAAAATACTACAACCTGCTACTGCTGTTAGCTGAAATTTTAGCACTAATAAGTAAATCCACCTAATTAAGCCTCAAATCCCGATCGCTCAAAGGCTTGCTGTGTATTTTTTCTTCCTTCTTCCTTCTTCCTTCTTCCTTCTTCCTTCTTCCTTCTTCCTTCTTCCTTCTTCCTCCTTCTTCCTTCTTCCTTCTTCCTTCTTCCTTCTTCCTTCTTCCTTCTTCCTTCTTCCTTCTTCCTTCTTCCTTCTTCCTTCTTCCTTCTTCTTATGACTATTCAAAAATTTGTTGTCACCGCCGACCAAATGCGGCAAATAGAAAACAGAATCTTTGCGGCTGGAATGCCCGTAGCAGCTTTAATGGAAAAAGTTGCACTCCTGATTTCTAGACGCATTCAGGTGCTTTTGAGGGAAGAGGGAAGTTCGGCAACGGATTTTGAAACGGATGAAACGGATGTAACGTATAGAAGGAAAAGCGGTGAAGGGCTAAAGATTGTTAATTCTCAATTCCCAGCTATTGGGGTGTTAGTTGGGCCGGGACATAACGGCGGCGATGCTTTGGTTGTGGCCCGCGAATTGCACTTTAAAGGATTCCCAGTAGTTATTTACTGCCCATTTTCTAAACTCAAAGAACTTACCAAAAGTCACGCTGATTATGCGCGTTCTTTAAATATTCCATTTGTTGAGAACATCGAACCGCTGAAAAACTGCGACTTTCTCGTAGATGGTTTATTTGGTTTTGGGTTAGAACGAGAAATCACTAACCCCACAGCCGCCGCGATTGATGAAATCAATAATTTAAACATCCCGATTTTTAGTATAGACATTCCGTCGGGAATCAATACAGATACTGGGGCTGTATTGGGTACGGCAATCCGGGCAAAACATACATTATGTTTGGGATTGTGGAAAATGGCTTTTCTACAAGACAAAGCTTTAGAATATATTGGTAAGTCAGAATTAATTGATTTTGATATTCCCGTTGCAGATATTGCAGCGATATTGGGCAATTTTCCAGCAATACAACGCATTACTAAAGCATCGGCAATTCAGCATTTACCATTACCCCGATCGCCAATTTCGCACAAATACACCAACGGTCACTTACTAATTATTGCAGGTTCGGCCCGTTACAGCGGAGCCGCAATTTTAGCCGCATTGGGAGCAAGAGCCAGCGGAGTCGGAATGCTGTCAATTGCCGTCCCTGAGTCGATTAAACCGATGTTGAGCAGTCATTTACCAGAGGCATTAGTTATAGGATGTCCCGAAACCCCAAACGGTGGCATTAAGGAGTTGCCGGTAGCAATTGATTTGGGTAGCTACGATGCGATCGCCACAGGGCCAGGTCTGACATTGGAAGCCGCGATCGCTGTAGAATCTGTACTGGAGTGCGATCGACCTCTGGTTTTAGATGCCGACGGTTTAAATATCCTCGGTCAACTCGGCACAGTTCCCATTTTGTCGGAACGCCGAGCAGTGACAATTATCACCCCTCACCCGGGCGAATTTAAGCGTTTGTTTCCCGAATTAGCGGGCCTCAGCGGCGATCGAATTGCCGCAACTCAAGCAGCGGCAGAGCTTTGCGGTGCAACAGTATTGCTCAAAGGAGCCAGAGTTTGCATAAGTTGGAAGGAGGATGACGGCGATTCCCTAGGGGATAGCTACGCTTCACGTACCCTTACCTATCTCAATCCCGAAAGCACCCCAGCCCTCGCCAGAGGCGGCAGCGGCGACGTTCTCACCGGCTTGTTAGGGGGATTGTTAGCAAGTGCGATCGCCCGTAAATCCCCCCCCCAAGAAGTGGCAGTAACAGCAGCGTGGTGGCACGCTCAAGCCGGAATCGCCGCAGCCAAAGAACGGACAGAATTAGGTGTAGATGCCTTTACTTTGACACAGTATTTAATTCCTACCTTGCGAGAATTACAGTAAGGGCGATCGTCCCATTCGCTGTAATGCTCGCCCATTAGTGCGATCGTTCGGACTTCTGTCCTCGGATTTGGATAAGGACAGAAGTCACTACAAACCTCTTGATTTGGTTTGATCGTTCGGACTTCTGTCCTCGGATTTGGATAAGGACAGAAGTCATCACTACAAACCTCTTGATTTGGTTTGTCACTCAAATGAGTGACACTCGAAAAAGTGACTGTGAAGCCATCAATCGCACCAGTTATACCTGAAATATCAAAGAGCACAACTTAAATATTGAAAGGAGCACATTATGTACACCGAAGAAAAAAGCACGAACAATGAAACAATGGCGATCGCCGCCGATACTACAGCTCAATCAAATTTTGCAGTTGGTCTAACAACAGGACTCAACAAACCCACTTTACAAATCGGTTCCACAGGTCAAGCAGTCAAAGAACTAGAAACTCTCCTAGCTCATTGGGGATATTATTTCGGCCCGATTGACGGTATCTTCGGCGTCCAAGTTCAAAAAGCAGTCAAAGGCTATCAACACCGCGTCTTCTTAATGGAAGATGGGATAGTCGGTTCTATAACTTGGCAAGCACTATACTCTGGTGCACCTGTGAATATGCCGACACTGATGAATGGCAGTTCTGGTAATGCTGTGAAAATTGTTCAAAATGTCCTGAAATTAAATGGATACTATTTCGGCTTTATTGACGGATTTTTTGGCCCGATGACAGATGTAGCAGTCCGCCATTTCCAACTCAGCAAGGGTTTAGTACAAGATGGAATTGTCGGCTACAGAACTTGGCACGCTCTTAGCAAGTTACCCCACTAAGTTGCGTTGGGTGCCCACAAACACCTTACCAGTTAGTTTGTAGTGAGGACTTCAGTCCTCATAAAAATCTGAGCACTTATATTCCTCACTACAAATACACTTAGCTAACTCAAATGAGTGACACTCAAAAAAGTGACTGTGCAGCCACAAATCTCACCAGTTATACCTGAAATATCAAAGACCACAACTTAAATCTTCAAAGGAATCACATTATGTACACCGAAGAAAGAACCACGAATAATGAAACTGTAGCTATCGTCGCCGATGCTACTCCTCAATCAAATGTTGCAGTTGCTGCAACCGCCGCACTGAACAAACCTACTTTACAAATAGGTTCCACAGGTCAAGCTGTCAAGGAACTACAACAGCTTCTCTATCATTGGGGATATTATTCTGGCCCGATGGACGGTATCTTCGGCGCCCAAGTTCAAAAAGCAGTCAAAGGCTATCAACACCGCGTCTTTTTAACTGAAGATGGGATGGTTGGTTCTATAACTTGGCAAGCACTGTATTCTGGTGCACCTGTGAATATGCCCATCTTGATGAATGGCAGTTCTGGTAATGCTGTGAAAATTGTTCAAAATGTCTTGAAAATCAATGGATACTATTTCGGTGCAATTGATGGATATTTTGGGACGATGACAGATGTCGCAGTGCGCCAGTTCCAAATCAGCAAGAATATACCACAAGATGGAATTGTCGGTGCTAAAACCTGGTACGGACTCAGCAAGTTACCCCACTAATCATCGGTTTAATTATTGATAGAATTTACGCAAAACCTCTATATGTAAAGTGTACAGTGTACTTTACATATAGAGGTTTTCGGACGGAAATTTATTATAAGAAACACAAGATTCAACTCCTCATTACAAAGACTTTTGACTTTGCAATTCCTCAGTAAACCGTATTGCTTTATATATATGAAAGAGCGCTGAAGCGCAACTACATACCAGGGTACGTAGTTGCGCTTCAGCGCTCTTTCTTTATAGATATATACGGTTAAATCTCGAACAATCTGACTTGCAAAAAATGCCTGTATTGCCTATAAAATCAGAAACAGTTCTGTGGAGTTTTTCCATGCCTCGATCTAATATTTTTCTCGCCTTCTTGTCAAGGAGGTTGAGCAATTACCAAAAAGAATTGGTTTAAAGCCCTTGCGCCCGATCGGGAGAAATTAAAATCAGACTATTCATTACTCTAATCCTCTTCCTTCTAGGTAGAGGTCGTTGTCATACCAATTTACTATGAAGCTGCATAGAACATAGACAAGCTGAAAACAAAGCCAGGTTTCGATTTTGTTACCCTGCGATTATATGCAACTTTATGTAAATTTGGTATCAACTGTCAACTGTCAACAGTCAACAGTCAACAGTCAACAGAACATTAATCATCCCTCCCAGAACGCGGACGAATGCGATTCAACTGATTAATTGCCCAGCGAGCTGTTTCCTGAACTTCTGCATCTGGATCGTCCGTCGCGCGGTGCAACAAGTGACTGATTTGATTCACCAATTCGTAAATCCGTGTCAAGTCGCGAATCGCATTTTTCCGCACTTCCGGGTTTTCATTTTGCAATGAAATTGACCAGGCATTATTCATGGGTTTGAGCGTGCGAATGCCAATTTCTGAGAGACTTGCCAGAATTAAACTGTACTGCTTAGAGTCAGAATTTCCTAATAAATTCAGCAACGGCTCAACGGCTCTGGAATCTCCCTGCTGCCCGAGTTCCCAAATTGCTTTGCGCCTAGAGGCCGGATTGAGGTGCTGCAAATCTTCAATGAGTGTTTCAATAATATCAACTTTTTGTCTGACTTCCGTTTCGGGAAGGGAAATATCTTTCTTCCGATTCGCTAGTGCATCGGCTCGATTAGTTGTTTCTGGAATATTGAAACCTGAGTCGCTGTAGCCGTTGTTGCGATTTTCGTCTGTGGCGGTGTCGGAATTAATTCGATCGCCCTCTACCCCTGCATCCTCGGATTCTGATTGCCCAGATTCCACGATAAACGGTAAAGGCAGATCGGTGCTCTCGATCTTGTAGCCCTTGGGGAAATTGACAGGGTAGGGCAATGCTGGTAGCGGTTTGAGTCCCCCAGAAGAAACCTGTTGCTGTCCCATTTCGTGCCTGTTTCTCTGAGCATCGGGATTGGTGAATCGAGAGTTTCTTTGGTTTTGGCGATCGCCTCGAACCCGTCTTCGCTTAGAATTATTTGACTCGCCACTGCTAACTAATTTCAGCATGATCGCTACTGCCGCTGCCGTGACGACAACTGCTGCCAAACCCAACATTAACAACCCCCGCTGGCGTGACAAAATGACAATTATATTGGAGATTGGTTTCGGGATTTTGGAATTAGATTTTTGTTTTTTAGACGGCTTAGATTTGTTTTTATCGGGCGCTGGAGAGGATTGTGGAGGATTGGAGTCCTGGCTGGAGTCCGGGGGAGAGTCTGCTTGAGCAATTTCTTGGGAAACCACCTGGTAGGAAGCAATGACAATCTGTTGCCTTCCCTCCGCACTGGGAATGAAGGCAGCGCCCAGGCAGGCAATGCAGGTGAACAAACGTAAAGTGGAGCGGTAGTGCGCCATAAGACTCAATTGGGTTTTTGAGAGGCAACGCCGCATGACGAGCTTTAGTGTAACCATGAGTTAGCTCGATCCTAGCTGCTATGCGCCCAACTAACCTACAAATATCACGCCCGATCGCGAAAAATCATGGTTTGAGGTGGCAGCGAGCCGGATCTCAATCACGCAATTGCGTCAATAACGGCGGCGGCAGATAGGGGCATCTTGGAAAGTTGATTGTCAGCGAAGCATCAGCTACGTGCTGTGCAGACGCTGCGATGCCCGCGATTGTTGCTCGCTGCGGAGGCGCGTGCCATCACCTGTGAGTTTAACTGTTTCGTCGCTGTTGCGCCGCTTTTGTCTTCACTGTAACAACGTTTTACTAATTTAAAGACCCACAGGTAGATTACTCCTGTGGGTCTTTAAATTGGATTTTAGATTTTAGATTTTGGCGATCGCCCTAAAGCCAGCTTGCAGTATTCGGCAAAATCTACATATTTCTGCTTGTACAAGCGGTAACGCTGCACAGTGTAAAGCATGATTCCTTGTCGCACGTAGTCGAGGAACGAGAGTTTGATGCGCTCCGTGAGGAGTGAAATATCGTTATGCGGTGCTTCGCCGAGAATTTCATTCTCGAAGTCCAGAAGCGGTTGAAATTCCGCTTCTGACGGCTCGCACCAATCGTCGGAGAAGTCAATGTACATATTTAAAATTCCGACTGGTTGTTGACCACTTCAATTTCATGCGATGACGCATCTTGTAGCAAGAATCTCTTGTCAAAAGTCAGTCTCTGTGCGATCGGGTCAATCCCCAGTTTTTCTAAGAAAAACCTCAAACTTTCGTAATGTTGAGTGGCCTTCTCAATGTCTCTGATAAGGGTTTTTAGCGTGTAAGCTTTATTTTCTATTTCGAGTTCTAGCGCGCGGGCATTTTTTGCTAGGCGAGTCTCGGCGTCAAGACTAAGTAGCAATTGATCGATCTGGTCTTTCAACTCTTTGTAACCATCAGAAAGGTCATCTACGTCGCTGCTGACTTCGATTCTTCCGTCTTTCTGAAGGTTTTGCCAGTTGTCCTTTTTGTAGACGGGGATAGAAATCTTGATAAAAGCCATTGTTTTTCACCTGTTAGTTGGAAGGAGGAGAAGAAGCGATCGCCCTCGCTCAAAAAGCGATCGCAGTATAAGCATGATGGAAAGAATATGGGTCAACCATTTAGAAGCTTGCATCACCTCCCGGAGGCGCTCGCTCGCTCAAAAATGTTGCGCTGCGGGCGAACTTTTTAATGCGGTTTGCCCGATCGCCCGCAACGACAGCTATCGGCGGAAAACTGGGGGGTTTTGGCAAAGGCCGGCGAGCGAAAATCCCTGTGTCGGGCGGTTCGTCAGTGTCGATCGGGCGATCGCACCAAGCGTCAAATGTGGGAATGGAAAAGTTGCAAGTGTCAAAACTTTCGTGAGCGCAGCCCCCGGAGAGGATCAGCATCGAGGAAATTTCCAAAGTGATGGAACTCGTTTCGATTGTTTCGATTGTTTCAGGCTCGTACTCGTCCAAACAAGGGGTCCATTCAACCATTGATGCTAATTCGATTTGAATCGGCTCCGTGCATTGCGAATCGAGCTCCGTGCATTGCGAATCGAGCTCCGTGCATTGCGAATCGAGCTCCGTGCATTGCGAATCGAGCTCCGTGCATTGCTCAAAAGATTCGTCCCCAAAGCGATCGCACCAAGCGTCGTAAGCAGCCCAAAAACTAAACATACAATCGTAATCGTCAGGGTCGGGCGGCTCCTCAATGCCTGAAAGCTCAAAGTCAAGCAAGCTCAGTTGTCCGTCAGCATCGACTTTGAAGTGAATCTGCTCAGGCTGCGGTGGCGCGTAGCGAGCGAGGAATCGGTCAGAGAGCGCGATGCCGACAGGAATTGCTTCGGAACTGGGGGAAGTTTCGGTTTGCTTTAAAGCACTTTGGGTTACTTTTGGCTCACTTTCAGCGGCGGGGGAATCAGGAATGATGAGCGCTGAAGCTTTGAATAATTCCAAAAGTTGATGAGCGATTGATTTTTTGCCGGTTTGCTTTAAAGCACTTTGGGTTACTTTTGGCTCAATTCGTCCCCTGTCGCCACTGCCTCGGTTCGGAGGGCGATCGTCGGTGAAACTTGCTACATAGGCGTCAATCTCGGCGACGTGAGCCTGCTGGAATTCCTCAACGTCGAAACTGACACCGGGGGAATTTTCCACTGTTTGTGCGATCGGCTCAGGGGCCGGCTTGGGATAAACGATGCGGCCGAATTTGGATTCGATCGGCTCGGTAGCTGGTTTGGCCGGTTCAAAAAAGAAGGAGTCATCACTGGTTTTGGTGAGCGTCGTTCCACCTGCCGTCAATTTATCGCCTACGGAAAGAACTCTGGCTCCACCTGCTTCAATCAGTTCATCAATGGCTAATTGAAGGCCTCTATAGGGTGCGGGTTCTTCGATCGGCTCGGTGGCTTGAACTTCGATCACCTCCGCAACCGGTTCGATTTCGACACCGGGGGAATTTTCGACTGTTTGTGCGATCGGCTTGAGACGGCATAAGTAGCGAGTGATTCGCCCGTCCTTAATTGGCTTAGTGGTCGGTTTGGAAATGATGCGACCGAATTTGAATTTGAATTTGATCGGCGGCTCCTGGGCTTGAATTTCGATCGCCTCCGCAACCGGTTCGACTTCGACACCGGGGGAAACTTCCAGCAGTTTCAGCAGTTTCAGCAGCGGGGGCTGCACACTGGCAATGGCATCAATCCAGTTTTGGCGGCAACGTTTGTCGCCCGCTGGGAGCACGTTAAGTTGCCAGCCGATTTCCTTCAATTCCTTAAAAGTCTTCTGTTGTAACTGTTCCAGTGTGTACATAGGTTAGGGAAAGGGCGAGTATGCAGTCTCGCCCGG
The DNA here is from genome assembly GCF_020738035.1 of Microcoleus sp. PH2017_28_MFU_U_A. Classification (NCBI taxonomy): domain Bacteria; kingdom Bacillati; phylum Cyanobacteriota; class Cyanophyceae; order Oscillatoriales; family Microcoleaceae; genus Microcoleus; species Microcoleus sp. PH2017_28_MFU_U_A. Next base: position 39,741 of record NZ_JAEQCX010000026.1, on the reverse strand, counting down.
TATGCAGGGTATGCTCAACAACTGCACGTGCTGAGATACTTTTTATGATTGCACGTGCTAAAATGAATGTCAATAGTCGCACGTGCAATAATTGAGGGGAGTCTTAATATGGCTAGAAACTATGAAAAATCATGGAAAAAAGACCACAGTCAACGCCACAGTCCGATTGGAGCCGGAAGATTGGCAAGCACTGGGGGACAAAGCAAAAGCGATGGGGATGGAATCCAGGACGGAATTGATTCGACAGATTGCACGGGGGTACATAGAGACTCGAAAGGCTTTGTCAACGAAGGAAAAGCAAGTTTTGGGAAAATGTTAAGCCAGTTGAGAGAATTGCAGCGTTCTCACCTGGCTTACGTTGAATCTCATGAGGAAAGGCTTCAGTTGAGATTAAAAGCGGCACAGGAGCATCACCAGAATGTAACGGATCAGATGAGGCAACTGGAGCAAGAAATACTTTGCCTTTTAGGAGAAACAGTCTGATAGCAAAAAAGCCAGTATCCGTGTGGGGTGCTGGCTTTTGCGTTACTAACAACTAATAACTAACAACTAATAACTCAAAAGGCGATCGCCAAACAATGAACAAATCCCAACTAATTGATGCTGTTGCAGACAAAACCTCAACCACCAAAAAGCAGGCAAACGCCATGCTGGACGCCATTCTAGGCACAATAGTTGACACCGTTGCCGACGGTGAGAAAGTAGTCTTAGTCGGATTTGGCAGTTTTGAGAGTCGTAGCAGAGTAGCCCGTGAAGGCCGCAATCCCAAGACTGGAGAAGCACTTAAAATCCCTGCTGCCGTAGTTCCGGTATTCATACCAGGCAAAAACTTTCGAGAGGCTGTAAATCAATGATTGACACAGAAGAAGCAAAAACCCTATTAGGTGGCCCGAAGCAAGAACTCCCACACAATCCCCAGACGCCAGAGGAAATACTCGTGGCGATGAAAGCCGCGAGCGCCAACTACTACCGCGAGGCGATCGCCACCAACTGCCACACATTTATCGAATTCACCGGCCTGATTAACGAGTACATCAAAATCTGCGAGCGGAACCTCAAGAAGGGAGTTGATTTTACCCAGACCAGCGCTCACACTGATGGGCCCAGACTGCACGTAGAGCAGTGGGAATGTGACCACATCAACGACAAACTCCGCTGCATATTTCCAAACCTGAGAATGGTGAAACTAGACGACCTGAAAAAACTAGACGATTCCGAGAAGACTGCTACAGATAAATGAGGCTTTCATGAAGCGGTCACTTATCTGTAGCAGTACAAAGTGAATTTGACATTTGACAGCTAGGCTACTGATGCTGATAACTGCCCTAACAAGTAGTAATAAGTGGGTTCGAGACCTGCAAGATTCTAAGGGTAAGACGTGACGCTGAGAACGAGAGCTAGCGTGACACTTCGGAGAGAACGAAGCGCTAAACGCTGAGCGTACCTGCTGGCGTGACAGCCGGGAGAGACCGGCAATTAAACAACAACAAGGACGTTAAACCCATGAATCCAGTTCTCACAAGACTGCTGAAACTAATTATCGAAGCCCAGCAATCTCAAGACCGCCGCTTGGCAATACTGGAAGAAGAAGAATCACGGGAATCGACAGACGATGCCAGCCTGCTGCAAGAAATTGAGTCTCTGCTAGGACTGTTGGAAAGCCCCATGTCTAGCAACCCTTTCCCAGGCATTCCCCCAATGCCTTCCGACATCGTGTAGTCAACTGACAATAAGCCGATCGCTCTTTTGGGCGATCGGCTTTCACATTAAATTTTGGATTTGGGAAATGGTAACTGCTCAACTTTCACTGTTCGCCACTTCCCCCGCGGTCGGAACTCTCTACAAAGCCGGTGACTGGGTGAAGCTGCGAAAGAAACCATCAAGTGCCGCCGCTTGGGTGAAGCGAGGCGAAGTATTCAGAATAGAGTCCGTCCATCCCGTTGATGGGAGCATGAGGTTTTGGAATCCGCACATAAACGAATGGGGTTTCTTGTACCCCGACGAAGTTAGTCTCGTTCCAGCCCCAAATGATTCTGTATCAGAGGCTATCACCCCTGTCGAAGTTGATACAGAATCAAATTCCCCAAATGATTCTGTATCAGAGGCTATCACCCCTGTCGAAGTTGATACAGAATCAAATTCCCCAAATGATTCTGTATCAGAGGCGATCGCCCCTGTCGAAGTTGATACAGAATCAAATTCCCCAAATGATTCTGTATCAGGGTGCAAAGCTATATCCACCTACCGACCGCGTGGCACGGCCCGTAGTGGCGAATACTTCCGATTCTCCTACCGCGATGGTTCGCGTATGCGCCACATTCACATCCGCGGGGGAAATACGGATTCGCCGATCGCGCAGGCAAGAGTTGAGGAAGTGCGATCGCTCCTAGCGGCCGGGGCTAAGTCTGCGGAAATTGTGGAGATGCTTCGGGGCGGGGCGTAGCGTAACAATCTCCTCAGATCCATATTCAACTAACTCAAGTGCCCAATCTTTGGCAATTGAATTTGCGTGTTCGGGCGATCGACAAAAATTATTCGAGATTCTGTGAACTTCCCCACCTGAGAATTGCTGGTGGCGCGAAATATTTTAAACGTTCGGAACCCTTTCATGACTGTTACTGTCGGTAAGTGATCAGTGCAGAAAATGGCCGGGATACGAGACTCGCCGACTGATCCGCAACATTAGTGATAAATAAATTGGGTCCGATTACGGCCCAGTCAAAGCGATGTCTTGTTGCTCCCAGACCATTTTGATTGTTTGCCTGCACGATCGCTCCGGACGTTGCCCGGACAATGACCTGCACGGATACAATTTTGGCAGGGTCGAGTCCATGGGCGATGTCTACGCCTAGTCCTTGCCCGGCTGGGGTAATACCCTCAATCAGCCTTGTTTTTATTACCACCCCGCCGTCAAGCATCAAACCATTTGCACTGCCAGCAGTCTTCGTTCCAATATTTCCGTCATGGACTAAAGAGACGTTTAACCCGTCAGCACTCTGAAGCCGAAGTAAATCGTTTCCATAGCCAGCGTGGTAAAGGCTTACTGCCGACAACCCGCCTTTGTGAAAGGCAAGAATGGGGTTGCTACCGTTATCGGTTGTCAGTTCGAGGTGGTTACTACCTCCAAAAAAGCTTGTGTAAGTGATTGGCGGATTATTCTTTAAAATCCGCTGCCCTCCAGCCAGACTGAGGAATCCAGCCACTATTCTCTGCCACAGACTAGGGTGCGGGTTACTTTTTGCTTCGTGCGCCGCGATCGCCTGGGCTACTTCGGCGTCCGTCGCGGTTGTTGGCGGAAGATCCGCATCAGTAATCGTTTTCCGGTTCAAATCAATCAGTTCGCCCATTGATTAGATTAGCGTCCCCTCGGAAACTTGAAGAGAGGCCGTGCCTGACGCGGTGATAACAGAGATAACGCCTGTGTATCTAGCAGAGGTAAAGTCTTCTTTCCAAAGGAAGCCTGAAGGAATCGGCGTGGTGTGAAGAGCCGGAGTTACTACAGATCCTTCCCTGAGGAAAACGGTGGCTGGGCCTGCGTTGTAAATAGAATAATTTGCCCTGTTCGCGTTAGCGGCAAGAGCTACCCCCACGGTTGTCGTGGCCGACACAGTAGCAACAGCATTGGCGCCGCGCAAGTCTTCGGAAATATTGACTACTGAGTTTGAGTTGACGTTAATTAGCATAATTTAGTTAAAAATTGGCGATCGCATTTTTTCGCTGTTCTTCTGAGATTTCGATATACCGGCTCAACGATGCAAGGCTGGCGTGTCCAGAGAGGGATTTAATCAGCCCAGGGCTACAACCGAGATTGTTTAGCCGAGTAATAAACCCGCGGCGTGCCGAATACAAGGAATATCCCTGATTTTCAAGCCCCGCTTTTTTCAAAGCCCGCCGGAAAGCTCGATCGATCGCCTGCCGACAAAGATGGTCATTTTTGCGAACGCGAGACGGAAATAAATAGCCATTTTCCAAGCATTCAAAATCCCTAAGAATTCTTTCTAAGTCTACGTGACAAGGGACTTCTCTGGTTTTTTTATCCTTCCTAGTCGTCGCGCTATAGAGTATTTCCGAGCGCACGATACGCCGGGATGGATTTACGTAAAATTGAGAGACCTGGCTTTTTAGAATGGCATCTGGTCTCTCACCAGTGTACCAAGCAATAGCTAAAAAGACCTTGTGAATTTCCGTAAATAAATGTTTGCTGATTAGTTCGTAACTGTCTTGATTCATGGGCGTAGCTTGCCCAAACCTAAATATTTTCACTTGTTGCTGTTTCCTTTGTACTGTTAGACAATTGACAACCTTTCAACACCCCTTTTTAGTGTATCCACTCAAAGCCTTGTTGGTAGGCGATCGCAAAATATTAAGAAGTTGCTCTTTTATCTAAAAGAGCAACTTCTTAAGAAAAAGTTCAAGTCCAATCAAGTGTCAAAAAGTTAATAAACTAGAAGCATATTTATGTTTTCCAAAAAATGGCAGTACATACAGCCGGTGCCGGTGCCACAGTAACTGGCGTTTCTCAATCTGCCCCCACTGGGCCCGCCAGTAAAGAGCGGTATGTTTACGGACTGCTGGCGAGGCTAGAACAAGAGGAAAACAATTTAACCAAAATTGCCGGTCGCACTGATTCCGTCACAATTAGCGTTAACTTGTCCACAAAAATAGCAACCGTATCGCTGGTGTTAAATATTCAGGCTGCTGCTGCTGTCACGGGGCAGTTTGCCGCAACAGCAACCCATTACTTGACAGGTTCCACCTTCACCAGCGGAACTGGTGGCAGCAGCACGGCGCCGAACTTGTCTCAGGCAGTCATGCAGGGAATAGTAGATTTGAAGCTATTAGAGTTAGACCCTGTTAAAAATCCAAATAACGCCAGTAACCTCCGTCGGTGTCAGCTTGTACTAGCCTCTTCAGGCGGTACTAATTCTACGTTTAGCGCCGATATAGATTTTCCTGTGGAAATTTTACAGTTGCCCGGTGGTGGTTCTGTAATCGAAGGAAAGGACTGGTTGCTGTGAGCGATAATTCACTTAGCGGGACGAGAACTTTCCGGCGCTCAATCACCAGCGCTGACGGCGCTAATATTATTGAAATTCTCAACTGCTCTGAAACTTTTGCCGGATACGCAGCATTAGAGTCTAGTTACTATATCGAAAAAAGTTTCTATTTAGAAACACTCAGTGGCGCTATTTATCTTCCTTCTTTAATTCAAGCTCCTTTTCCCGAGCTGTATCCTGAGATGAATTCGGCAGAAAAAATAGCCGAAATGCTGAAAATAGAAAAAGATTATCCCTTTATTGGATTGCGCTTTCATGCCCGCAAAGGCACGGGAGCCTGGTCAACCTTATCAACAGCTAGGTTGCAAAATAAAGGTCGAGAAACCGCAATTCCATTCGTGATTCCATATCTAACTATTAACCAACTCAAACTACTTAGCCCTGATGACAGATTGGGAATTTCAATAATCAATTACGGCTCTGGTGTATTAGGAGCGGGCGATTATATTAATTTAGAAGGTGACTTTAGGTTCAACGTCGATTTAATAGCCAAACCAGTAAATAAGATTGTCGGCACTGCGATTCCTTACGGAATTAATATCCCCTCAACAGCCCCTACTAGGTTTAGGTTGGCTAATGCAAACAGGGCGATTTTCTATGCCACAAATACGGGGAATGCTGATATTTGGATTGCTGGCAATTCGAGCGTCGCGGTAGGTTCAGGAATCTACCTAGCAGCTAACGGTGGTGGCAATCTAACCGAGGAAACGTTGACAGGGGAACTTTGGGCGATCGCCGAAGGCAGTCCATCTCGCATTTCAGGAATAGAGGCGAGCTATGTCTAGGGTTAGCTCCAAATCCAGTCTGTCGCCGAGTTCGACTTCGGGGTCAAGCGCGATCGACCTCGGGAAGGATAGCGGCGTCAATATGGGGGAGAAAAGCCAAACCTCTGTAAGTACCGGAGGAATTGGAGTCACCCGCGAGGTAGCAAATATTGGGGGGGTTTCCGTGACTGGTGGAGTCAGTGTTGATGTCAGCCCAATTCGCCTAGATATCAGTGGCAATCCCGACTATGAAGATCCTTCAAAAAGCTCAATTTCAATAGGTGCCGGCGCAGAGGTTCCGGGCGGGGTTTTGGGTGTGAGCGGGGGAGTCACAATTAATACAAGTACGGGGCAAGTAAAGGGCGGAAGTATTGGTGGTGAGGTAGTTGGAATTGGAATCAATATTTCTAAGTCTTCTGAAGGCGTAGGGGTCGGAATTTCGCTGCAAATTCCCTTTAGTCCAATTAGTTTTGAACTTGGATTCGAGTTTCCCGATAAGAAGGAACCAACACCAACACCAACACCAACACCAACACCAACACCAACTAACAACAAAATGCCTTCGGATTGGCAGCCATCAATTCCCTCGTCTCCAAACTCTTCTGTTCAACCCGGTCTGTACTATGTCCGAACTACAACTATTTCGGCTGATGGCCGGTATTGGTACGACGAAGGCGACGGCACGAGAAACTATCAAATTGTACCGCCTCAAACTGGAAAATTAAAACCACCTTTTGTTTCACCAAGTACGGAACCATCCATTTGTGCAAACGTTACTCAAGCAAATATTGATAGAATGATAACCTATCCCGGGGTCATTGTATTTAGCTCAGCAGGTAGTGACCCGGCGTATTTTAATGCAAATAAAATTACTCAAATACAAATATTGTCAGAGGCTAAATATTTGTTTCCTTTTGGGCTTGTCAGTCTAATTAGAGAGACATATTACCGACGATGCGTAACAATAGCTAATCCTTTCGTTCCGTCTGTAGTCCCTGGGATTTATTTTGTGAAAACTATCTATGCACCCAATCAATACGATTATCCGAATGGCGCGGAGGGGTATACTTGGAAGTTTGAAGATTACGAATTAATATCAAAAACCGAAGTAAAGTTAGTCAAATGTCGGGAAGCTTTACCGCCACCTATTCCCAACTCTCCCCCCAACCCACCACCCAGAAAAGAAATGGACGAATGCTGTCGCGATTCCATCAAACTGCTGCGCCAAATTCACAAAAGATTGGGAGTTAACAAATTTCCCGGTGAGCTTCCCAGCACAATTATTCAAGAAGTTGAAAAAGGCCAGCCAGCAACAGAACCAGTTCAAGAAAAAATCGAAGATTTTGCCGACCTCTTGATGTGGATGTTCCAGCGGGATGACGAACGCTGGGGTCAGTGGCAAATTCAAATCGACGTAAAAGATACCGATTTGACAAAAGAAGGTGACCAAGGCAAACAGATTAAATTCCCGAACTTGGCAGAGTCGATAGCCGAAATGGAAGGGCAACTACTAAGCCTGCAAGCCAACGTAGCAGCCCTGGTTGCCATGTCAACCCGCAATCTTTGTGAATCTGGAATGGGGCGACAGGAAGCAATCAAAGCCTACTTGGCAAGCATGGCAATCGCAAAATACATGAACTTCCCTTATGATGAATCGGACATTGAAATGCCATCAACGTTTACCCCAAAAGCCGAGTCAATTGATGAACTCATCAAAGAAAGCATAATCCACGTCAAAGGTATTGAGTACACAAACAAAGAAACTCAGCGAGATATTTTATTAGATTTATTGCAGGCAGCAGCAATTACTAGAGCGGTACATTGGCGGCAAGTCGATCCTAAAAAAGATATCAAATCACAAATTTTGGAATCAATTAAAGGTAGCGCTGACTTAAGTGACAAGCTAGAAAATCCTTTAGCAAAGGAGGACGATCCGAGTAAACCCAAGCATTCTAAAGATTGGGAAGATTTCCTCGATCAGGTAGAGGATGGATTTGGCTTTGAGACAGGAATCGAAGACGCGCAAACCCCCTACGGTCGATCCAGAGAGCGCAGACCGCGCATCAGACAGATTGGCGACAATATAGGTCAGGCAGGGAAAGCAAATGGCTGATGCAATAAAAAAGATTGGTTTAGTTCTGCGCGATTTGGCTAGTCGAAAAATGCGGGAATCTTCGACTGGTGGCAATATTATTCGCTCTTGGTCAGCAAGCGCTACGACTACTTCTCAAGACAAAGGATTTTTAGAAACTATTTGGGACGGCGCAACGCGATTCGTCGGTTTTTTGGTCTCTGGAGTTGTTCAATTAATTTCATTTAGCTGGACTAAGCTGTGGAGTTGGATTGTCGGCGGCGTTCAATTTATTGCCAATTTCAATTGGAATATTAGCGACGAAAGTATCGACAAACAAATTGAGGGTTTGTGGGATGCTTTCGGTGGCCTCTTGGGCAGTGCGGTAGGGCGGGCGATCGGCTGGATAGGATGCGGTCTAGTTCCGGCTGCGGCCATTATGACTTTCAACGAAGCGCTGGCAACTCACTTGCTAAAAGAAGTTGGCGAGCAAGCTTTAGATGAGCTACTTGATGCCGCTAGTGAGGTAATTCAGGCTGGCTTTAGGATGGGGGTGCAAGCTTCATTCTTGTGGCTCTACAAAAACGTTAGGGCTGCATTAAAGAATCCAGCAAACCCCCTGGGAATTGCTCTTAGAGGCTTTTTTGGAAGCGAAAAAATAGATAAATGGGGAACGGGGGAAAGTTGGACGATCGCAAGTGCTATTGAAAATGCAATTGAATCTATCCCCAATACTTTTTTGAGGAATTTTGTTGAGGAAGCTTGGGAAGAAGGAACGGAGGCCTGTATAGAAGCCGGCTATGCCGTCGCGGGCGGCATTGATGCTTGGCTGGCAATGCAAAAAGTGGCAAACAATTCGGTGCTTGGTGTCGATCGCACCATAGAAATTACTCCAGATAGATCGGTTCCCGACGAACGCATTGTCTTGTCTGGCCCTGAAGCCGTGATGAGGCCGACTGTGGTCAACGTCTTAGCAACTCACCAAATGCTGGGCAATCGTGACGTGGGAGTTCTCATCAATGGAACTCCTGTTGACGACTACGTGCGGCCGAACTTTCAAGAACGCTATCTAATTATTGAATTCAAAGAAAAGCAGCAGCCGCCCTGGGTAATGCCGGACGGCAAACGAGCTCGCAAGCGACAGGTGACAATTCCCGACGTTAAGCGCGACTTGACTTGGGACAAAATTAAGCTAGCTGCCAAGCTGTACACTAGCGGGCAAAAATTGGTGACGGCGCAACTCAACAACGGCCGCCAGATGCAGGTTTACGCCAATACCGAAAATGAGGGCTTGAACAAAATCGAAGAGTTGTTGGCGCTTTCCACTGCCGAAATTGTACCGAATGGCGTTCGCGACTCGGGCTACACAAGTCCAACCGCCCGACGCAGGGAACAGCCTTACATCGTTTACCCGTCAAAAGCCGTTTTGGTGTGGCGGCGACGCTCTGACGACTTGCAAGGTCGGGAAGATTTGTCCGATCGCGTCTGGGACGAGCAGAGGATCGAGATGGATTTGTGGCCTGAAAATGAACCCATCAATTTACCCGTTCTAGGGTAGCTCAATAAAAATTTACAATAACCGCTATTCATTTATAAAACATTTTGTACAACCCTAGGGTTGTACAAAATGTTTTGTAGCTGGAAGCCACAAGCCACAAGGGTTTTAGGCATTGACAGATTAACGCAAATAATTACAATGAAAATAACCCAGCAAATAACTGAAATTTCTCAAAAAACATGAACGACATTACTCTTGCGGAAATGATTGCAGCCATTGAAGATGAAACTTTAAAAGCCTGGTGGGAACAAATCGGAAATCTTCCAGAAGAATTTACGATGTGTGAATTTTTCATGAAATCGCTGCATGCGTGTTCAACTGCGGCTGCACTCAAGAATGAAAGTCAAGAAGTGGGGCAGAAAATTCTCGGTTATCCGGCAGCAATTAATGGGGCTGTAGAAACCAGCAAAAACAATCATTTGTTTTTCCGAAGAACTGCTTCAATCACTTCGCTGGTAGTGATCGATCTTGATGGTTCTATTCCTTCAAACGGGTAAAGTAACTATTGGCAAATAAATCAAATCAACAACTAAAAAAATAATCAATGGCAAGACATAGCTTTCTAGTTAAATATCGCAGAAGTGGCGCTGACGGAACAGGTACTGACGACTTTCGGACAACTTGCAGTTGCATTCCCCGCGTAGCAAATTTTCTTGACATCAAAAGCAGAAGTTACACTCCGAGCCCCGAAGATGTGACAGACAGAGCAGGTTACACAAGAAGCTATATCAAAGCAGACGGAAGCACGGGGGAAGTAACAGTTCCAGCAAGTAAAGCGGTTTACCTAGCTTTTGGCCGTCCTAACGCAAGAAAAGTTTCTTTAACCACTGGCTTGAAAACAACTAAGGGAAGTAAACGAAAATTATCTTTTACGTTTCCCTCATTTTTGACAGTTGCCGAAATAGCTGATGTTTTGGGCGAACTGATTCCCGCTACCAAAATTGCAACTACTGCAACGGTAGGGGCTGGAGAAATTGAGCCTTTTTTCTCAATTAAAGGCGGAAGGACTTATCCTATTGCCTCTGCAACTGTTGCAGCAGCCTCAGCAAATCCAGATGTTGCTACCACAGAAACCGAACAAGTAACTATTGCAACTACAACAAAAAGCCGGAAGAAAAAACCTAAAACTACACCCTAACTAACAAGTATTTGTATGGCGGTACGGCGATATGTACGTACCGCCCGAGCAATTAGAATGGTACAAAGACGATTTCAAAGGGGTCGAGGAATTTCTAATTGATTAGTAAATGAGTCTTGACAACCAGTCTAATTGGGAAGTTATTTACAGCGGTACGCATTCTGCTGCGGTAGGGCTAGAACAAGGTATTGGCAGGATTTTGATTCCGGGATCTTTTTCTCAGCACATCATTAGGGCTTATGCCAGTTCTTCGGTGGCAAAGCCCCGCTGGTGGCTGGGAGGAACTTTAACTCAAGTATTGAATAATGGTAGTGCTCAGGTTGACTTTGAAGGGTCACGCTGGCAAGTGCCTCTAAATAGAACTACGCTAATTTCACTTCCTGAACTCACTGGGGAATATCGGATCAAGTTTGAGCCTGCGCCGTGGCACAAGCAAATTCAGTTAACCCTTGAAATTTACAATAGCCCATGAATTTTACTTCTACTTTACTAACGATTGATTTGGCTGTAGTAAGCTGCATTCTTGGGTTGATGGTCTTAGTCTGGAAGTCTCTAACGGAAATCCAAAAAGGGGCGGTTGCTGTTGCTAAGCATCAGACAGAAATAGAGAAAACTCTAGAATTTCACGAAAAAAGACTGGATAGTGTTGAGCAGTGGATTGCAGGAAATTCTGGATTGAGAGAGCGTTAAGAATGCCAAGAATTACTGCCAGAGCTTTACTCGCAGTTCCAGATCCAACTTTAATAGAGTTGGTTGATGCGATAGCTAAATTGTCCGAGGACAAAGGTTATTTGCAGGGAAAACAAGGATTTACAGAGACGATCGGCGAAACAGACTATTTGATTGGTGCACTGCGCGATCGCATTATAGAAATTCAAAGCAAATGACACCACACAAGCTGATTTTTACAATGCAGTTAAAACCTGCCACTGAGCTTTTGGACGGGAACTTGCAACTGATTTATCCCGACGGAAAGCCGATCGACTACCTTGCAACTTCCGGCTGCGCGGGCTGGCAACAGCCTGGGGACGAATGGGAGCGTGGCAAGGGGCCGATACCGCAAGGATTCGATTATGAAATTCCTACAAGGCCTTATTGGTCGGACACCCGCGGCATAGAGGGGCTGTTTTTCCACATCACCCCCGATCCGGTTGTCTCTCCCGGCGGGCGAACTCGATCAGAGTTAGGAATCCATTTCGATGCCAACGTTCCCGGCTCTGCTGGGTGCATTGTGCTGAGAAATCGATCTGGATGGGAGAAGTTTTGTCAGAGGATGGAAGCGATCGGGCGATCGGGGATAAAACAGATTCCGTTGAAGGTGGTCTACGCGTAAGTCATTACTGGGGATTCATCTTAACGGGTACTCGGACAAGGGGGATTTGTAGCGGCAAGGAGAAATCTGGTTTTTGAGTGTATTTCGGGCTGCGACACCGAATGTTTTCAGTATGTTTATTTGTACCTAGTTAGTTAAGTTCAGTCGATCGGCATTTAATCGTGTTTCGCAAATCTGATATAAGATCGAGCTAAATTTCTCGTGTGAGAGTAGAGGCATTTGTGAGCCAACAAGATATCTTAAATTTAGCAAAAGAAGGCGATGCCAGGGCGATCGCATTTCTGATCGGCCAAGCACTCCAAACCTTCGGCGTCACGGCTAAAGGCAGCTTGGAAAATAAAACCCTGCACCTCCTGCTGGAAGCAGAACAATTGCCCGCAGAAGAAGCCTGTCTCCGAGTCGCAATCAAAGGGTTGCAGCGACTGCAACCAAATAACATTTACGGATTAACAGTGTACGGGCGGCGCGAAGGCGAGCAATTGCCCGCTTGGACTCAGACGGTAGAATTAAAACAACGCTCCTCTTGTGCACCCGCAACCGCAGCCGCACCAGTGAGTGTAGCCACACCCGTAACCGTAACCGCACCAGTGAGTGTAGCCCCTGTCAAAATTCCTGTAGCTGTCGCCAGTGTACCCACTGCCCCAATTCCTGTAATTTTGCCCAAAATAGAAACACCTCAAAATATCACAACCCCACCCATTCAAATACCAGAAAAATCCCCCCGCAAATCCTATAGAATCCCAACTCCCAAAACCACAAACCAACGCCAACAAAAGCCATCACAGCCGCCAGATACAATCCCAACTCCCAAAGCCACAAACCAACGCCAACAACAGCCATCACCGCTACCAGATTTAGCCCGTCGTAAAACTAAAAAATCTTGGCTGTCAGTCGGTACTCTCAGCCTGATTTTCGTACCGATAGCAGGCTTTGTACTCGGTTCTCAATTCAATAAATCCTCAAGCACCGCTACAATTAACCATGTCATCTCAAAGCCTGCGGTACAAAAAGTAGGCGCGGCAAAGCCATCCCGCAAGGAATCTATCCCAGCGTCAGCATCCGCCGCCAAACCCGCATCGCAATCACCATCCCAGGCAGCAAAAATACCTGCAAATTTGCCCGCAACTGTCAGCATCAAAGCAGTTGGCGACATGATCCCCGGCACCAATTTCCCCTACAATAAACTCCCGGAAAATAAGGAGCGCTTATTTGAATCGGTAAAATCCTACCTACAAGGAGCCGATATTCTGTTTGGCAATTTTGAAAGCACGATGACCGATTATCCTTACAGTTCCAAAGGAGGCGGCGGAGGAATGCTGTTTGCCTTTAGGACGCCTCCGAGTTATGCCAAAATCTTCAAAGATGTTGGTTTTGACATCTTGAATATTGCCAACAATCACTCCTACGATTTTAACGAGCAGGGATTTAAGGACACGATCAAAAACATCGACAGCAACGGCATGAAGGCTGTTGGCAAAAGAGATCAAATTGTTTATCAAAATGTCAAGGGCGTCAATGTTGCTTTTATCGGTTTCAGCAACTACGGCGAAGTTCACAATTCCTTGCTGGAACTGAAAGCGGGGGCAGAAGTTGTCAAAAAAGCGAGGCAAAAGGCTGATATTGTAGTCATCTCAGTTCATGCTGGAGCTGAAGGAACCGGAGCTCAGAATGTGAACAATAGAAATGAGTTCTTTTACGGAGAAAACCGGGGAAATATGGTGTTGTTTTCGCGGACGATGATTGATGCGGGAGCAGATTTGATTTTGGGACACGGCCCCCACGTTACAAGAGCTTTGGAACTTTATAAAGGGAAATTGATCGCGTATTCCCTGGGCAATTTCATGGGTTATCGCACTTTGTCCACAGCCGGAGCACTGGGTCAATCTCTGATTTTGGATGTAAAAATGACTCCAAAAGGGGATTTTGTTTCTGGTAAGATTATCCCCATCGAACTTGACAGGCAAGGTATTCCCTCTGTGGATGAAGATTTTACGACTGTGGGGTTGATTCGCCGTTTGACAAAGAACGATTTCCCTAATACTGGTTTGATGATTGATGACAAGGGACAAATTTTGAAGAAGAGTAAGTAATTATTGGAAATTGGGAATTGGGCATTGGCCAAACAGGTCATTGGGAATTAGTGAGTAGGGTGCGGATCCTTCACAAATTCCCAAAGAAGATAGACAATCTCATGGATCCGCACCACATAATATTCAGGTGCGGATCCTTCACAAATCTCTGCTGTTCTATCAAAAAATTCACAGCGACGCACCCTACAAAATGACTAATTACCAATCACCAATTACCAATTACTAATAACTAATAACTAATAACCAATAACCAATAACCAATAACTAATAACTACTCATAAACCATTGCTTTCAAAGCTTCTTTCATTTCCTGTGCTGTCGTCGTCGCCGTACCGAATTGACGCACGACAATGCTAGCGGCCAAATTGCCCAAAACTGCTGCTTCCCAACCGGATGCACCGACGCACAAAGCTAAAGTCATTGCTGCTACGACTGTATCTCCAGCACCAGTTACATCGAAGACATCAGTCTTGTTAAAAGGGGGAATATCCCAGCTTTGAATGGCAAATTCCCCGTTTTCACAAGTGGATGTTGGAGGGGGTGAATTTTTGATTGGTTCAACCTTCACCCTTTCAAACAAACTCATCCCTTCTTCGCCGCGAGTAATCAGGATTTTTTGAGCTTGAGTTAAGTTCAATAAATCGCGTCCTGCTTGCATTAAAGTTTCAGGGTTTTTGATAGCATATCCGACTGCTTGCTCGGCTTCCGGTAAGTTCGGAGTAAACAGCATCGCTCCAGAATATCGCTGCAAATTTGTTTGAGCGTCTACAATTGTTTTGCCGGGAACCACTGCCGATTCGATCGCCAAACGAGTCAAAACTCCGTCGCCGTAGTCAGAACAAACCACGGCATCGACTGTCGGAATTTGCTGCCGGATGTAGTCTGCTAATTGCAATTGCAAGTCTAAATCCGGCAACTCGTCAGATTTGCGATCGACTCGGACAATTTGTTGAGTCACCGACTGCCGCGCGTGCCCGGAAATGCGAGTTTTGGTAACGGTTGGACGCTGCGAATCGATTAAAATCCCAGCCGTATCAATTCCCGCCGCCTCAAAAATACCGCACAAAGCCTTTCCCTGGTCGTCTTTTCCTACCAAACCAGCAACTTTTACTTTGCCTCCCAGTTTGGCTAAATTGTAGACAGCATTTGCGCCACCTCCGGGTAATTGCCGAGTATTCTCGTAGCGCAAAATCAACACAGGTGCTTCGCGGGAAATTCGCTCTACTTGTCCGGTAAGAAACTCGTCCAAGGTCAAATCTCCGATCGCTAATACCTGGGCTCGATCGAAGCAGTCTAATCTTTTCAACAATTGCTCAGTTGAGGCACGCAGTTGAGGCAAAAAATCGGAATAGTCGTTAGTCATTAACCAAAAAAATGAGACTGAGGAGTTGATAGTTGAGCGTGGCACGAGCGGCAATTAAAAAATCTTAATAAAGATTAATAATTGATTTCCTCCCTGGTTTGATTTTTAACTTTTAATTGATTTTCCCACTGAGATTGTGAGAAATCGGTTGCAGGCGGTTGGCTATCGCGCGCGATCGACAAATTTAGCAAAAAACTGCGGAGAGAAGGAACCCATTGAAATAAAGTGAGAAAGTTTCACCGTGTAGAAGTTTCCTTCTACATGAGTGTCTTCTGCACGAGTACCTGTAAAAGACCGCAGAATTATTTCGATTTCATCTGCTTGATGATCGTAATCACCTGAGTCATTTGTTTTTTGAGTGCATCAATTTCCGCTTGCATTTTCGCCATTTGCTTAGTCATCACCTGAATTTCGGCAGCACCGGCTCCAGAACTCGGTACAGCAGTGGCGGCGGCAGGGGCTTCTGGTACTGGTTTCTTTTTAGCCAGTACCATCGCCGATTTGATCGCCTCGGTTAGCTGCTTTTTCTCAAAAGGTTTAGCGATGAATGCAAAGAAATGCTTCTCGAAGGGTTTTGGAATTTTCTCCATCACCTCTTCTTCGCGCCCCGACATGATCACCAAAGGTATCTTGCAAAGCACCGGATGGGCTTGCACTTTTTGATACACTTCCCAACCACTGACTTTGGGCAGTAGGAAATCTAACATAATTAGATTCGGTCGGGCTTCACGGATCAGTTTGAGTCCTTCTTCGCCGTCTTTTGCTTCTAGAACTTCAAAGTTACCTTGAGGTAACATCTCTCGAACTCGAACGCGGATGACTTTACTGTCATCGATTACCAAGATTTTTTGACCAGCCACGACTGACTCCTTCAGTAATGAGTGTTGAGGGTCTCAGGGCCATTGAGAGCCACTGAGATTTTTTGAATAGATCGGAAACCAATTTCAAAGGCATTGTCAAGGTGCCTCGCTTTGGCTAAAAACAACTATCTTTCGATGCTGCAATCGCGCTTACGTTATCCTTTTCAAATGCTTTCTCGGTCTATCACTTTGGCCAGTTCGGTACGCTTCCCATCCTGCTGTTACTTGCTCTTTTTGTTTAACGCCCCAATGCGTTTACTAAGTGGCCGGAATTTCTCCGTACTAGGATAGTTCGTTACGCAGACAGATTTACTTACTTGCCTCTAGATTTTGACACTCTCCGACTATAGTGGAACGGAGATTCTTAAGAAACAGCCTGGCGATTGTTCTTAAAGGCGCTGTCAAATCGCCGCTACACGTTCAACCTCACTGACTTTCGCCACGATCGCCATGAGCATTACGTCTACTTTTTTGCTTTATGCTTTCGTTCGCACTTTTCAACACGAAGCCAGTTCGGTACGTTCCCCATCCTGCGTTGCTTGGCTGTGCTGCAAGTCTTTCCCAGTCTAAAATGCTGAGGGTGTCTTACTGCCTGGAATTTCACCGTTCTAGGAATGGTTCAGCAAGTTGATACGCCTACTTGTTTAGCACAATTCAATTCTAATCTAGAGTAATGGCAGCCTTCAAACGGCTGCTGCTGCGTTTCATCCCCGGCTTGAAAGACCGAGGTTTGCGCGTGATGCGCTATAGACTACATACCACGGGGACTAAAGTCCTCCGAGTCGCTTTCCTCTCAGGACTGAATGAAGTCTCTGAGTTTGCCGCTTCCCGTGTGGTCTTGTGATTTGCAATCTTTAGTATATCCCTAAGAGAATTCTACCTAGAATTCTGAACGAGTTTAGTTTAGCTGCAATTGATCCGGATTCTGATTTGGGGTCAGATTCCTACAAGTTGAGGGACTTTGATTTCGGATACGATCGCATATATTAACTCGATCGCCATGCAGGTTTTATGTCGCCCCAAACTCCTCAAACTCCTACTGTCAAAGCAACTGCCGCTCAAATGCGGAGCGAAATCGAGGCGATGCCGGATTGGCTGCGACGGCCGATTGGCAAAGCTAGCGAACTTTCCGCAGTGCAGAAAATTATCAAACAGCGGCAAATTCATACGATTTGCGAGGAAGGCAGATGTCCCAACCGGGGCGAGTGCTACGCCCAAAAAACGGCGACTTTTTTGTTGATGGGGCCGACTTGCACCCGTGCTTGTGCTTTTTGTCAAGTAGATAAAGGTCATTCTCCGATGCCCCTCGATCCCGAGGAACCGCAAAAGGTGGCCCAGGCGGTGCAATTGTTGGGTTTGCGCTATGCAGTGCTGACTTCGGTAGCGAGGGACGATTTGCCGGATGGAGGGGCGGGTTGGTTTGCGTTGACGATCGCCCAAATCCGGCACTTAAACCCCGATACTGAGGTTGAGGTACTAACGCCGGATTTTTGGGGAGGCATCGGTAGGGGCGGTGCCCCCGTGCCCGCCCCCGGGGAGAATTCCGGGCTTGATGAGTTGCAGCGGGAGCGGATTCGGACGGTGGTGGAGGCAAAACCGGCTTGTTACAACCACAATATTGAGACGGTGCGCCGATTGCAAGGGCCGGTGCGGAGGGGGGCTAAGTACGATCGCTCGATCGACCTTCTGCGTATCGTCAAGGAATTTGACCCAACTATTCCCACCAAATCCGGTTTGATGTTGGGGCACGGGGAAACCGAGACCGAGATTGTGGAAGCGATGGCCGACTTGCGGGATGCCAAGTGCGATCGGCTCACCCTCGGTCAATACATGAGACCATCTCTAGAACACCTCCCAGTCCGCAAATACTGGACGCCAGCCGAATTTGACCGTTTCGGGTCGATCGCCCGCGAGATGGGGTTTGAGCGAGTGCGATCGGGGCCCCTAGTCCGCAGTTCCTACCACGCCGGAGAGAGCCATTGAAATCAATCTGAATTCAACTCGGTATCAAGTCCTAGTTACAAAAAATAACACTCTTAGATTGTGTCATGTGCGACGCTCTCTGCTATTTGTGAATACAGTGACTTGTGAATTAGGAGCTTGAATTATGGCAGACATAGCAAAGAACCAATTAAAATCCGACTCCGTGATGAAAACGGGCAAATTCCCTTACACCTTTCGCGCAGCCTGGTTTTTGGGTCTGTTAGGTATCAATTTGCTGGTTGCAGCCTATTATTTCCATATCATTGAATAGTTCTGCAAGTTGACTTTTAGCAGACCCTGCTTTTGGGAACCTCAAAGTCGGAGAGGGGGAGAGAGGGAGAGGGGGAGATGGGGAGAGTGGGAGAGTGGGAGAGTGGGAGACTTTTTCCTTCTTACTACTTACCTTTTCTTTCTTGCTACTTACTTTTTCCTTCTTCCTTCTGAGTATTTCCCTCTTCCTTCTAAGTATTTCCCTCTTCCTTCTTCCTTCTTCCCTCTTCCTTCTTCCTTCTCTAAGGATTTCTTGATGCTTCTAACTTAGACAAGCGCTCTTGAATTTTGAGCACATCCTGCTTAGTTTCAATTGCCAAAGTTGCTAAATTGTCAAACATCGGGTCTCCCGAAAGCATTCTAGAATTTGTCCTGCCCGAACCTGGGCGGTTCGGAGACTGAGGCCGATTAACTCTAGAACCTTGAGACTGCAAACTGTTGATTTGTCCGCGGAGTTCAGCAATTTGACTTTCTAATTGAGTAATCCGAAACTCTAATTGACTGGTCAATTGAGCCGGGGTAAAAATTGGCGAAATAGTAATTGCTAACGCGCAAACAAGACACAAAAAACCGATTTTTAGGGCGCGATGGCGAAGATTTTTCGGCATAGCTTTAATGATTTAAATCATAGCATTTATACTCTAACAAATCGCTGCTATTTTTGACCTCTATCAGAAGTATGTGTTATGCCAACTAGGAACGTAGTTATTTTCATGTTCGATGATGTCGAGGTACTGGACTTTGCCGGGCCTTTTGAAGTGTTTTCGGTGACATCAGAATTAAATAAGGATTCACGACCTTTTGCAGTCTCTACCGTAGCCGAAAATCCCGGTGCAGTAAGCGCCCGCAACGGTTTGAGCGTAAATCCCGATTGTACTTTTTCCGATTGTCCGCCACCCGATATTTTAATTGTACCGGGAGGACTAGGCACGAGAAAGTTAATCGATAATTCAGCCGTGATTAACTGGATAAAAGATTGTTCGCAAACAGCAGAATTAGTGCTTTCTGTCTGTACGGGTTCGCTGCTGTTGGCAAAAGCTGGCTTGTTGGAAGGTTTGGCCGCAACTACACACCATGGGGCATTGGATTTGTTGAGAGAATTAGCTCCGAATACAACTGTTGTTGAAAATCAGCGATTTGTCGATAACGGCAAAATCATTACATCTGGGGGAATTGCTGCGGGAATTGATATGTCTTTGCACGTTGTCGGCAAGCTTTTGGGAACAGCGCAAGCCGCACAAACAGCAGATCATATGGAATATACAATTAATAATTGATAATTGGGAATGGAGTATAAAAATTAGGTACGTTGTTGGGCTTTAGCCCTCTTTATATATACGTCGAAAGAGGGCTAAAGCCCAACAACGTACCTTTGTGTGTAGTTGGGCTTGAGCCTCCTTTATATATACGTCGAAAGAGGGCTAAAGCCCAACAACGTACCTTTGTGTGTAGTTGGGATGCGAACCCTCTTAATTTGACACTAATAGCTGTGTCCCTAGCTCATTAAGAATCTTCGCCCCAAACTCGAAGCTGAACATAAACTAATATCAAAGCTATCGCCATCAGAAAAGTTGCTGCTGCGGCTGCATAGCCAAAATCGAATTGGGAAAAAGCTTGCTCGTAAATATAATAAACTAGCAAATTAGTAGAGTTCAAAGGGCCGCCGCCGGTGATGACATAGACTTGCTCGAAACTGCGTAGAGTAAAAATAGCTGTAGTAATGGTAGCAAATACTAAAGTCGGCCGCAAACCGGGTAAAGTGATGTGCCAAAATTGCTGCCAACCATTAGCTCCATCCAATTCTGCTGCTTCGTAACGATTTACCGGAATTGCTTGCAATCCTGCTAAAAATACTACCATATTAAAGCCTAATTGTTTCCAAACAGTGAGCAGAATTATGACTGGCATTGCCCAAACTGTGCTGCTGAGCCAAGGAATTGGATTTAAGCCGATCGCCCTTAGCATATCATTCACCGGGCCTTCGGTCTGAAACAACCACCGCCAACCCAAGCCAACAGCCACTAGAGAGGTAATCGAAGGGATAAAATAAGCAGTGCGGAGAGCTCCTCGCCAAGCAAACGAGCGATTTAGCAAAACTGCCAAACCCAACGGAATTATTAAACTAGGAATGACTGTCGCGGTTGTAAAATAGATCGTGTTTTGGAGAACTTGCCAAAAATCCGGATTTGTGAGCAGGCGCGAGTAGTTATTGGCGCCAATCAAACGCACTCCCGACTGGGTAAAGCTGCCTCTGGTAAAGCTAAGGTAGAATAAATAGGCGATCGGCCCAATCAAAAAAGTACCCAGAAACAGTAAAGCCGGGGCCAGAAATGTCCAAGCTGCGATCGACTCATTGTCCAACCAGTTAAAACGCCCAGATTTTATCGGAACCATTGGCTTGTAAATTTTAGCTTTTAGTTTTAAATGGTATCACAATATAGGTCAATGTCAAAATGAAATTGCTCGATATATTAGCAAATATACCCATTATAGAAACTGAAAGGCTCCTGCTCCGAAAAATCACTTTAAATGATGCCAGCGATATGTTTGAGTATGCTTCCAACCCGGAAGTCTCCGAATACACAATGTGGTCAACCCACACCTCCATCGAAGACACTAAATACTTTCTTAAGTCTCTGACAAAAATGTACAAAAGAAAAGAGCTTGTAGATTGGGGAATTGTCCACAAAGCCGAGAAAAAGTTTATCGGGACTTGCGGATATGTGGAATGGAGCATGACGCACAGCCGCGCGGAAATTGGCTATGCACTTTCTGCGAGATATTGGAGAGAAGGATACATGAGCGAGGCTGTCAATGCAATTATTGAATTTGGCTTTCGGGAGATGTTGCTAAATCGAATTGTGGGTAGATGTGAAGTTAACAATATTGCTTCGGCGAGGGTGATGGAAAAAGTGGGGATGCAGTTGGAAGGGATTTTGCGACAGCAGCTATTTGTCAAGGGCAGATATTGGGATCTGAAAATTTATTCGCTTCTGAGGGAAGAGTTTTTTAATGGTATTGTTGTAGAATCTGATTGAATGTTTTTCAGGCTATTTAAACAGTTGACAGTTGACAGTTGACAGTTGATAACAATTTTTTATGAGGCTGCTCCCAAATCCGATCCCCCCCTAACCCCCCTTAATAAGGGGGGGGACAAGATTTTTCTCAAAGTCCCCCTTCTTAAGGGGGATTTAGGGGGATCCGATTCTATGCAACTTCACATTAAATTGGTATGACAGTTAACCAACAACCAACAACCAACAACCAACAACCAATAACCAATAACCAATAACCAATAACCAATAACCAATAACTTATGACGGTTAACCCAGTATCTACTAATTCCACTGCCAGCCTGATTTCTCCTGAGATTGGCTTTCCGGCGATTGCTCCGACTCATCCACCGTTAAAACTAGGAATTTTAGCTTCTGGTAGCGGCAGCAACTTCGAGGTAATTGCCGAAGCCATCCAACAGGGACAACTCAATGCTGAAATCCCAGTATTAATTTACAACAATCCCGAAGCTAAAGCTGTCGCCAGAGCGGAAAAATACGGCATTCCCTCGATTTTGCTCAATCACCGCGATTGCAAAAGCCGCGAAGAATTAGATACAAAAATTGTTAAAACTTTTCAATCCCATGATGTAGAATGGGTGGTGATGGCGGGTTGGATGCGAATTGTTACCAAAGTTTTGCTTGATGCTTTTGCAGACAAAGTTATTAACATTCACCCCAGTTTGCTGCCGAGTTTCCCAGGCATTCGCGCCGTTGAGCAAGCACTCGCCGCTAAGGTGAAAATAACGGGATGTACGGTGCACATCGCTCATTTGGAAGTAGACAGCGGGCCGATTTTAATGCAGGCTGCGGTGCCGGTATTGCCTGATGATACGCCAGAAACGCTGCACGCGAGAATTCAGGTGCAAGAGCATAAAATTATGTTAGGCGCGATCGCACTTATTGCCGATCGACCTCCTGTTTAATGTCTGAATCTTGGCAGCAGACAATTATACCAAATTTCGCCACCGAGAGCAACCACCGAGGTTATGATTGTCCGTAATGTCGATCGCACTTTTCCGCAAATTGCGCGGTTATCATCGAAAACATTGTGACTAAAAACCCTACCAGTGCCGCATCTTCCCCAGAATTGCCTGTCAGCGACTCGCCCGAAACTGGCCCGCCGCTGACTGATTCTAATAGCCTGAAATTAATTCTCAAAGAAAGACTCAAAAAGAACATCGGCATCAAGGGAGAATTTTATCTACCTTGTTTGCCATCAATGCTAGACGACTATCTAAAATTACTCTCAGACTTCTTAAAAGTTCTCGGACAAAACCTCGACGCTGCCCAAACCGAAAATTTGCGAACATTAATCGCTAACGCCTTAACAGAAGGATTCAAAAATTCTCCCCACGCTAATCTCATCGTCTCATACTTTCCCGCCAATCCCCAAACTGGCTTAGGCGGCGGGATTACTCTGAATACCAAGATTCAAGTCGAATCGATGGCCCAGAAATATCATACCTGGCCGGATATTCGCCCCGAACCTTTATTTGGCAGCCATCCCGATGCTAAAGTCATGGCAATTGTCGCCGAATTAGGGGAAGCGGGTAAAGCAGCTATTTTAGATGTCGGTGCGGGCCCAGGGCGCAATAGTCTGCCTTTAGCTAGGTTAGGACATTCCGTGGATGCGATCGAGCTAACGCCGATATTTGCCGAAAAACTCTCAGCAGCAGCCACCGCCGAAAAGTTGCCGATTCATGTCATCCAAGGCGACGTTTTAGATCCTTTATTGAGGATGAAAACCTATCGGTACAAATTAGCGATTGCTACCGAAGTTCTCTCGCACTTCCGCTATCCCGAACAAATCCGCTTATTTCTCGGCAAAATGTCCGATGCTGTGTTAAGTGGCGGGTTTATCTTGTTCAGCACTTTCTTAGCTGTCGAGGGCTATGAACCAGATGAGATGGCAAAACAAATGTCAGAATTGTGTTGGTCTTATTTAATTACCAGACAAGAATTGGAAGCAGCTATCGAGGGTTTACCGTTAGAAATTATTGCCGATGAATCGGTGATTGAATACGAACAAAAACATTTGCCTGATTCTGCGTGGCCGCCGACGCCTTGGTTTGTCAGTTGGGCGAGTGGGCGCGATTTATTTCCGGTGCAAGAAACGCCGCCGTTGGAGTTGCGGTGGATACTGGTTAAACGCTTGTAGAGTGTGTTGTAATATCATGTCATCTCGCACAAACACAATCAAAAACGTTCGTAGTGAGGACTTTAGTCCGCATCAAATGAGAGAGGACTCGCATTCCTCACTCTGTTTTTTTAGGTGGACTTACCGATCGGCCAAATTATTCAACCTGCCAATTACAAAATCCTTCCGTAACTTTTCCTGTTCTAAACGAATTGTTCGCTTGGATAAATCAGCAAATAAATCATACTCCTCCGGTGTCAGGTAAGATAAGTTAGCAACCTTGCATACTGTTCCCGGCACAGCAAATTCCTGAAATGTCTCGAAAGTTTCTCGATCCATCATAACAGAAATCGTTTCATAAAAATAAGACCTTAATTGCGAAAGAATCTGGAACCCTTGGGCATCCAAATCGCCCCAGTAAATTATTTGACAATGCCTTAGCCACTCAACATCTTTTAAAATAGCTACATTAAATCCCTTTCCCCAGAGCGCAAAGCTGTTGCTTAGATCGGGTAAGGTGCGAAAATTCATCAGATTTTCAGTAATAATAAAGCGGTATCCTTTAAGACTGCGACTTTCAAAGTCAGAGATTAGTATGCTCATCTCCGAGGTGCTAATGCCATACTTCACCTGTAGGTTTTGATCCAAAGCTCTGATAGTTACCGATGGCTCAGCATATCGCAAACCAAATCGCTTTTCAAAATCATTTTCTTCTGGATTAATAGCACCGTCTGGCAGGATAGCTGACAGCAATTCATTCAGAATACCTTTATTTTTTTCGATGAACTTGGTGTGAACATTTATCGGTAGTTCGCGAAGATAAAGGTGCGGTTTGGGATACTTCTGGAAATACAGGCATACCCGCAATAAATCCTCCCATTTTCCTAAGTTTTTGATTACTTTTTGAGGATTTTGATTGAGCCAGATATTCAATTCTGGAACTTCATTTCTCATCCTTGCTACAGCTTGTTGAAAATCAGCAACTTCTGGTTCCTTATTCAGGAATTTGAGATAATCTGTCTCTGTTTCAAATGTGATTCTGGATGGTAACGACTGCATATCGAATTTGCGAGTTTTCCGCTGGATAAGCTCAACTTGATACCCGTAGCCAAGGTACTTTTTTGAGCCTTTCAGAAGTTGCTGTACAGCATCTTCTAACTTCGGGTAGTCGTCGGGAATTTTGCGGCCGGCGGGCCAATCTAGCGGGAAAAAAGGTTCTCCCAGGAGCAAGGATTGCAGGAATGGAGTATAAAGTCGATCGGCTTTCTTTCTGATTTCGTCGGGTGTAATCATAAACAGACACAGTTAATTTGAAGCCATTTGTTTTAGACGCAGCTTTTCTATGGGAATATTACGAACCTTGGAGTCGTTCTCTTCAATACTGTTGTGAACATAGTAAGCAGCTCCTACATAGTTCTCAACAACGTAGATTTTGTCTTTGGGCGTAACTACCAGAAGCTGAAGATTTAATTGTTTAAATAACTCCATTGCATACTTTGCATTTTCTTCATCTAACTTGCTAAAAGCTTCATCAATGACCACAAGACGAAATGACTCAGATTTTGTTTGATCTTGTACTAATCCGAATTGATGGGCAATAGCTGACGCTAGGATGGTGTAGGCTAATTTAGCCTTTTGCCCGCCCGATTTTCCCGAGGAATCGGAGTAATATTCCTTCTGAGTGTGGTCATCTTTATTTTTGACGCTGACTGAGAAATTAAGCCAATTACGCACATCGGTGACTCTTGCTGTCCACGACTCATCTGACTTGAGGCGATCGATCAGGTCTTTAATTTTTTCAAAGCTAGCTTCGTCAGCTTCAGAAGTTTGCTCAACGCCTACATCACGATAGCACAACACCTTCAATTGATTTTTAAATTCCTTAATTTGGGTGTCTCGGTTAATTTCCGATTGGACTTGTATATAAGTCGAGTCTGTATACTCAATCACTTTTAAGGATTGATTTATCTCGTAAATATTTTGTTTGATTTCACTTTCCCAGTCTTCTAACGCCTCTTTAAAATTAGAAATAGCGTCAGTAATTTTCCGGTCTAGCAGTTCTTTAAACTTTTGTTCCTGTGCGGGTAAACCCTCTATTTCTATCCTTTGTAGCATCTTTTTAAACTCAGGAATCGATTCTAATGATGCGTCAACATTGGCCGTTTCTTCGGGATACTCTCGCTTGTAACTATCCATCTGTTTGTCAATGCTTCTTTCCAAAGAAGTTAACTTGCTATTTGCGTCGTTTATTTGACTCTGGTAAGACTCATTTACTTCAGCTTCCGAAGGATGGATGGTGAGGAGCGTCAGATTTGGATTTTTGAGACTCTCTTCAATTTTAGGAGTATAAATCTGAATCTTTTCGGATGTGCATGACTTCGATCGCCTGTCGCATTCATCCCTCTGTTGTTGGTAAGCGTCGATATCGCGATCGAGATTAGCAATCTTTTTGTCAGCGCCAGTTTTATCTGCTTCCTTTTTCTGAATGTCAGCGCTGACAGCAGCTAGTGTTCTTTTCAAGTCATTTAGGCGATCGCAACTTTCCTCTAACTCCTGCTTTTGCTCTACTAGCTTTTGCTTCTTGCTAGCATCCGGTTTCCAGTCGATCGCAGAAAAATCATTGAATTCTAATAACTTTTCTAGCAGCTTCTTTTGATTGTCGCACTCTTCTTGTGCTGTTTCAATCTCCTCGATCGCTTTTTTTACTAGATCAATCTCTGCTTGACTATCCTTCAATTTAGCTTCACAATCCTTGATTTTCTCAGAATTGTCCCATCCCAAAATATATTGACTTTTGTCATTGATTCGATGGCGATCGTCTTTTTCATGTCTATTCCCCTTTTTCATCAAGCCATTTTTTCTAATAGCATAATTCTCCCGCTCGAATCTATCTAAATCTTCACAACAGATGCAGCTACCAAATGTGTTTAATAAATCATTAGTCAGCCAAGTAATATATTCATTATTAGGTTTAATGTCCAATTTGTTAAACAAAGAATTCTTATCTAAGTTTCTAGTTTCCTGAGCAAAATTTTTAGTGCAAAGTTTCTCATAAACTACGCGGCCCCGCAGATTAGTTCCATCGACATATTTAGTGAATTTATGGTAATGCCTTTCAGGAACTAGGAGCCTCAGTCCAAAGTTGTGCAGCAGTTTTTCGATCGCCCCTTCCCACTCGCCTTCTCCATCCTTTACCTTCAGCAGTTCGCCGACAAAAGGAATTTCCGCCTCAGCAATTCCCAAAGCAGTTAATATCTCTTTTCTGATTTGCAAGTTTACACGAGGAATCTGATTTCTTCGCTGTTTTAAAGATTGTAGTTCTTCGTCTAACTCAGTGTAAATCTTTTGAAGTTGTTTCTTCTTAATTGTTTCCTCATCGCGTTGACTTATTAAGTTTTTAATTTTTTCGGTAACAGTTTTTTGCCTTTCCCCCGCCTGGATAGCAGAACCATTAAATGTATCCCGGTCACTGTAAGCTGGAAATCCTATACCTTCAGCAATCTTAGTATATTTTTTGGCGGCTATTCTATAATTATGTATCCGTTCCTCTAAAGTCTTAATTTCCTGTTCTAAATCTTTTATTCGCCGTCCTTTATCGTCATTTTCAATGTCTACTTTTAAATTTAGCTCTTGCTGCCGCAAGCGTTTTACAGCCCCATTTATTTCTAATAAATCATGGTTGAGTTGAGTATGTTCCTGTTGTTTTTCTACCATTATTTCCTGCAACAAACCTATTTTACGTTGAGCAAAATAGGCAGGAACAACTCGCAATACTTCCTGCGATTCATCCAGATTACGCTTGACCTTTTCGTACTGGTCAGAATCAGCAATTAGCGGCCTTAAAATCTCTACCTGTTTCTTTGCTTTCTGCATTGCTTCATGGGAAAGCGTTAAATCTTTATAATATTTAGTTAGCCCTTGTATTTCCTCCTCAAGATTAATTTTGTTCAGCATATGACCGCGCACAAAGTCATTTAACTCTCCAATTTCTTTGATGCTGACAGTCTGATTAAATAAATCGAAAGCTTTTTCAGATTCCACACCAAAGGTTTTGCGAAAGTGTTTGCTGTAGTCAACAAATGTGTCAAAGATTTCTATTTTTGGTTGCAATAAAGACGCTAATTGCTTTTTTAATTCTGGAAAGTTTTCAAAATTATTGAAGTGCTCGGCGATGCTGAGTTTACCAGCAGCAACCACAAACAACTTTTCAACTTTCTCTTTTACACACAAAACCTGAGCCAAGGTGACGTGCTGTTGGCATCCTTTGTTAAAGAAATAAGCGAGTAAAACTGAATAATCATCTTTGGTACGCAGGTACTTCGGTTTAGATTTGTGGTCATCTTCACTTTTAATTGTGCTGTAAGCTCCGAGTACATAGGTCTTTTCATCTCGCTCTCGCTTTCGCTTTTCTGAACCTGAAGCCAAGTTATAATTCCGCTTTTTATTGGGCACCAGCAATGTCAGCAGTGCGTCAACCAACGTCGATTTACCCGAACCATTAGCCCCCGTGAGCAAGGAAGTGTAACCGCAGGGGGCGATCGTACCCTGATTAAAAGTTCCCCAGTTTAATACTTCAAGCCGATGTAAGCGGTATCCAGCTTTGGAATTGTCCTTTTCAAATTCAAGCATTTGATTTGTCCTACGCTTTTAACTCTTCTTTGATTTCCTTCAATTTGTCAGCGGGAATTTTAGCTTTGAGGATGCGGCGAACCTCATATTCGCCTTCTGTACCCTTTAACTCTTTTAAAAAGTGCAACTTGACGGCTCGATCGATCGTACTGTCAAATTTTTTCACAAGCTGTACGTCATTAGTTTGCTCTTTAAAAAACGGACGCATTAAATCATGAATTTTATATTTAGACACAATGCAGCGAGTCGAATTAGAGGTGCTGGCCTCAAACTCTAGCAATTCCTCGCGCAATACAACACATAGTAGCGTAACTTCCCAACTCAGGGCAACTCTCTTAACCAGCCTGGGCAGTGTTTTTGCTTGCTCGTCGTCATCCTCGCGATCGGGCTGCTGTAAATAAGCATACCCTTCTTCTTCATCTAAATAAACTGTCACGCCAATTTTCCCGAAGTATTCTTTGACGTTTCGTTCGTTGTTCAATAGCAAATCCCAATCACTGTCATCCTTATACAGAATACCCTTTAGTAATTTGATGATTGCGGGTGCGTAGGGTGCTATAATGTCGTTTTCTATCATATATTTGCTATGTTTATCTTTTAAAAATAACTTGCGGTAGTGTCAGGTGCATGAGGTTTTCCTTGTCTGAGTAACTGGCGATGTCTATGCGATCGCTCGCGGAGTCATCGATCGCGTGTTTTGTGTCTTGAGAGGCGATCGCCAAATAAGCAATAACTTCAGATAAACCATTTTCCACCGGATACCTCTCAATTATTTCAGCTAGCGTTGCCTGATGTTGACTTTCCAAGATTGCAGCAATCCGCTGCTTCAATACTTCCTCATCCACATAACAATAATTTCGGAGTTCCTCAAGTTTCTCCCTCGATAAATCGACATTTTCCTCGCTAAACTTGTAGCTTTTAAAGATTCGCTCTTCTGTGGGTTTCCACCTCGGTCTTTCCATCACCATTTGCACTTCCGGGTCGCCTTCTATCCAGATAAATTCCTCAGTTTCTGGAGGATTATCCACCACGGTAAGTGCTAACTTTTTAATTTGGGCAATCAGTTCTTTCACTCGCCTGTTCTCTGCGATATGCTGTTGGGCTAGCGTTTTTCGCAACTGTTCGGCAAGACGATAATTTGATTTAATAATTTTGTCGCTAGCTTTAATTAGACTGCGTTTAATTATTCGTAGTATGGGATTTTTTTTACCCAAATCTTGAAGTTCTGGCAAGCCATATACCCCATCAATCATTTTTTCCAATTCTTCCTGTTTGGAAGGATCTGCCAGAAAATTTCGGAAGGCATAGAAGCTGCGCCCCTGATCGGATTTTCTAATTTCTTCATCCGCATCAATTACCTGTGCGACAACTAACCCCTTTCCCCCCTCTTCTTTTAGCTGTGCCTTTTTCACTTTGTCCGTGATTGCTTTAAAATTTTGCTCGACTTCTCCAAAGTCAGCAAGCAGCCGGCGCGCCACATCATTAGCTTTAAGAAACCACTCTTTGAGCTTAGCTTCGCTGTAGCGCTCAACCTCACCAGTTTGTTCGATGGTGTCGATTTCTTTCTGAATTGCTGCTTTTTGTTTTTCTAATTCCTCCAAACGCACTGCTGGATCTTCTGTACTTTTAGTGACAATTTCTTTGAGAAGTGCAAAGATCTCTAAAAACTGGGATTCAGTGCCAATAAACTCTCTCCTCTTCAAATCTTCCAGCCAACCAATCGCCCGATTAGTACCTGGTGCAAGTTCAAAAACCGGATCGTCATTCTTCGTCTGATAATATTTCTTCAAGAACTGATGATCGCTATTGCACCAGGTGTCCAGGTAAGTCTGTGCTTTCCCACAATATCGTTCTGGTTCGTGTTCGCACAGCTTCTCTAAATAATTTTCAAGTTTTTCTACGAGTTCAGATTGGGAAACGGTAATCTGATTTGAATACTTGAACTGGCGATATAAAAAACTGATAATTAATGGTGCGTTGTCAGTTCTTAAAAGCTTGAGGCTAGGCTCATTTTTTAAGTCATATTCTATGCTGTCATGTTCCATATTTAGAGGATTATATTAACACTTTAATTGTCTTAAATTTCGATCTTAAGTATTGAAAATTATGAGTGCTATTAAAATTATTTAAGTAGCACTCATAACTCATAAGTCTTGAAACTTACACCTCAGAAGCCCGCAATTGTCCGCAGGCGGCATCTGCTTCTAAACCACGAGAATATCGCACGCTAACTGCAATTTTCTTTTCCTTCAAAACTGTAACAAAATTGTTAATTCGATTGGGAGTTGGCCGCTGATATTCAGCTTCCTGAATCGGATTGTAAGGTATCAAATTGACGTGACACTGAAAGCCGCGCAACTGACTTGCTAACTCGGCGGCGTGTTCCGGTAAATCATTCACATTAGCTAAGAGTACGTATTCAAAGCTT
Organism: Microcoleus sp. PH2017_28_MFU_U_A; assembly: GCF_020738035.1. Classification (NCBI taxonomy): domain Bacteria; kingdom Bacillati; phylum Cyanobacteriota; class Cyanophyceae; order Oscillatoriales; family Microcoleaceae; genus Microcoleus; species Microcoleus sp. PH2017_28_MFU_U_A. The sequence continues at coordinate 9,004 of NZ_JAEQCX010000026.1, read as the reverse complement.
AACCTACGTCCAGTCGATCGCACATATTCGCGGCATTCTGCCATTAACTCACCCAAAGGATAAGGGTGGGCGCTGGGAATCAACTCTTCGCGCAGTCTTTGATTGGAGGCGTGGAGGCTGACGGCGAGGGTAACTTGCAGTTGATGTTCAGCTAGTTGGGTGATGCGATTGCGGATTCCGACTGTGGAAATGGTGATGTTTCGCTGTCCAATTCCTACGTCTTGATTCAAACACTTGACAGCAGCTACGACATTATCGAAATTTAGCAGGGGTTCGCCCATCCCCATAAATACGATGTGGCTGACTCGGCGGCCGAAATCTTGCTGTACTGTCAAGACTTGATCGACGATTTCGTGTTTTTCTAAGTTGCGCTTGAAACCGCCTTTTCCCGTAGCGCAAAAGTCGCAGCCCATCGCACAGCCAACTTGGGCTGAGACGCACACTGTCAGCCGTTTTTCGGTGGGAATGCCGACGGTTTCAATGATTTGACCGTCTGCTAATTTTAGGAGATACTTTACGGTGGAGTCTGGTGCGACCGATCGCAAATGAATAGTCGATCGCCCGATCGGAATTTTAGCAACAGTCTCGCGCCATTGTTTCGAGAATACAGAAATGTCAGAGATCGATCGCGCCCCTTTCTCATAAATCCACTGATACAACTGTTTCCCGCGATAAGCCGGTTGTCCCTGCTGCTGTACCCACTCCGTTAACTCAGCCAAATTCGCGCCCAACAACGGCGGAATTTTACCAGACTCAACAGCCAAAGCATCAGTCTTGCGAGACTGATTCGCATCCCTGGAATTACCAGAAGAGTACACCTGAGAAACGGAAGTAGGAGACATAGGTCATCAGAAAATTTAAAACCACCCTCTATATTAAAACTTTTCGACCAAAGCTGCCACCTATCGGTGACGAAATTGGCGAAAATAGACTTGGTAAATTTTTTGTGGCACTTAACTTGATGAGGATGACAACTGCTTGCGTAGCTTTCCGCATGGCATCTCTATATACCTATATATTGCATAGGCTAATATCAAGGAAATCAGCATACTTATCGCTCCTTGCAAAACCACATAAACTTGAGGTAAATAAAGATAAACAGCCTTAATTACAGTATGGTGTACTAAATAAAGCGAGTATGAAAGCAAACCGATAAACCGCATCCAATTCCAATTGAGAATTTGAAATACTCCCCAATCGGGAAAACGGATAGCAGCCATAAAAAGACCATGTAGTGCAATACCTTGAATAGTGTAACGCACTGTACTTTCAAATTCACTAGAATCACATATAAACGATAAAATAATTACAGTAATTCCGGCTGGTAGTACGAAATACTTCCACAGTCTATCAGAGCCATAGGGAGCATCTAATACTGGGTTGCCATTGACCGCTAATGCACAGCCAAACAATATACTATCTATTCTCGTATCTGATAAAAAAATGATGCTATTTTCATCTGCTCCCCTGCCAAACACTAGAACACATCTCCAAATTAGAATAGCTAAGCAAATCCCCCAAATAATTAACATTTGCCTTTGGGGACTCACACGCATTTTGAGTAAACTTATGTAGAGAAAAGGGAAAAGACAGTAGAAGTGTTCCTCCACCGCCAGAGACCAATATACCTGAGTACCAGGAGCTACTCCGGAACCACCAAAAAAAGTTACATAATAGTTATAATAATGGAGAGCCTGGCTTAAAAAAGCTGGTAGTTGTATTTCTCCTTCAAGTACACCTATCCAGGTCAAGATAGATGCTAGGAATAAAATTACATAAAACCCAGGCAAAATTCGCAGAATACGTCGTAAATAAAAATGTTTTAAATTAATGAATTGGTTTTGTTCATATTCACGTCTCAGCAAAGTTGTGATCAAATATCCACTTAAAAAGAAAAACACTGTTACACCAAAGGCCCCAGGGAAAATATTCTCGCCCCCTGCATGAGATAAAAAGACAATGAAAAAAGCAATCGTCCTAATTCCGTCCAAGGAAGGAATGTAAAATTTGGATTTTACCATAATCTTTTTTTAAAGAATATTATTTTTTTGATTAGTGCATACTAACACCCATAGTTTTTTTATGTCAAGCCCGACTGATGCTTACAGCCTATCCCCAGTTTATGAAGTGCAGTATGGAGGGCAGTGCCTTGTCCCAACGGGAATTGCTCGATAAGCGGGTGTACTTCCTAAACCTGCAACCTGCTGTATATTCCTGGAGGCATTGCAAGGTAATTCTGTGATTCTGAGTGTAGCCTTTGAGTCCGTCGTGTCACGTCAACAAGGTTGCAATAACAGAAATCTCGACAACAAAGTTAATTTTCGGCGAAATTCCCCAAATATTGCGTGTAAATGACCGCAGTCACCTAAAATAAACTCTGTAGTTTGTGAAAGGGTATGCAAATTTGACAGCTTTCCACCAAAAATAATTCAACTTTCATGGTGCTAAATATTCTTGCGCTGCCTTTAGGTTTTCAATTCACATCCCCGGGCCCGATTATCTTTCAACTCGGCCCCGTAGCCGTTCGTTGGTACGGGCTGTTGATAGCTTCTGCCGTTTTGATTGGGGTCAGTCTGTCCCAATATTTGGCCGAAAAACGCCGCGTTAACCCGGAATTGCTGGGCGATTTAGCAATTTGGCTGGTTCTGGGCGCTATTCCTTGCGCTAGAATTTATTACGTGGCTTTTGAGTGGCAGCAATACGCCCAGAGACCTGAAGATATTATTGCGATTTGGAAAGGCGGAATTGCCATTCACGGCGCAATTTTGGGCGGCACGATCGCAGCTTTGATTTTTGCGAAAATCCAGCGAGTTTCTTTTTGGCAATTGGCCGATTTAATCGCACCTTCGGCAATTCTTGGTCAGGCGATCGGACGTTGGGGAAATTTCTTTAATTCCGAAGCTTTTGGCAGTCCTACGGATTTGCCCTGGAAACTCTATATTCCGGCAAACAGTCGCCCGATCGCCTATGCTAATTTTGAATACTTCCATCCCACTTTTCTCTACGAATCTCTGTGGAATTTGACAGTATTTGGGTTGCTGCTGACTTTGTTTTTCCGCGATTTGCAGGGCAAAATTAGGTTAAAAACAGGTGCTTTGTTTTTGGTTTACATCGCAGCTTACAGTTGCGGTAGAGTCTGGATTGAAGGGTTGCGAACTGATAGTTTGATGTTCGGGCCGCTGCGGACGGCGCAGATGGTAAGTTTGACTGGGATTGTGTTAGGTTTTGGCGGGTTGGCTTGGCTTTATTTGCTCGATCGACCTTTGCCAGATGTTGTATCAGCCACGGGCGATCGCACAAAGGTTGCTCCCAAATCCCCAGAGGATCAATAAAAAACCCCAGAGACGTTAGTCTCTAGGGTTCAAAACCAGGGTGCATCTACCATCCCTTACTTCCAACCAAAATAGGTGCATCCGGAAACGCCAGTAAATTTCGCAAATTTTTTATCAGCAATGAGTTTGACAGAGATTCAATCCCTAATTCCAGGCGTATACATTGTAGGTGCAGGCCCCGGAGACCCGGATTTGTTGACTGTTAGGGCTCAAAAATTGCTGGCCCAGGCCGATGTCATATTATTTGCCGATTCCCTAGTTCCAAAGCAAATTTTAGAGGGGGTGCGCGCGGATGCTGAAGTTATCCAAACGGCAGATAAGACTCTCGAAGAGATTGTACCTTTGATGGTGGATCGAGTGCGAGCCGGCAAAAGCGTCGTCCGACTGCATTCGGGCGATCCCTGTCTCTACGGCGCAGTCGGCGAACAAATGCACGCTTTGGCTGAAGCGGGAATTGCTTTTGAGGTAATTCCGGGAATTAGCGCTTTCCAACTTGCGGCGGCTAAACTTAAAATTGAGTTGACAGTTCCCGGAGTTGTGCAGACAATTATTTTGACCAGAATTAGCGGCAGAACTGAAGTACCAGAACGTGAAGAATTAGCTGGTTTGGCGGCTCATCAAGCGAGTTTGTGTCTGTATTTGAGCGCCCGCCATGTCGAACAGGCTCAAGCTAAGTTGATGGAATATTACCCGTCTGATTTGCCTGTGGCGATTTGTTATCGGTTGGGCTGGCCTGATGAGAAGATTGTGCTGGTTCCTCTTGACAAAATGGCGATCGCCACTCGCGAACATAATTTGATCAGAACGACGATGTATGTGATTAGTCCGGCTTTGGGAAAAGAGGCCCAAGGGCGATCGCGCTTGTACCATCCAGAGCACGATCGGCTATTTCGTCAGTAGTTATTGGTTATTTGTTATTGGTTATTTGTTATTGGTTATTTGTTATTGGTTATTTGTTATTGGTTGGTTCCTATTCCCTATACCCAATGCCCTATACCCAATGCCCAATGCCCGGCGCGGGCCTTCTTCCCAATAACCAATGCCCCATTCCCAATGCCCAATGCCCCATTCCCAATGCCCAATGCCCTATTCCCTATTCCCTATTCCCCATTACCAATGAAAGATTTAACTCGCAGACAATTTATCACTGTCACCGCATTAACCGCCGGATTTGCATTAGCAGTTCATCCTATTTCTTTGGCAACTATTACCACAGATGCAACGAATTTAGTTGCAGGTGAAGTTAAAATCCCCGTGAAAGACGGGCAGATTCCAGCATACAGGGCAATGCCGGCCAGCGGTAGCAATTTTCCAGTCATTTTAGTGATTCAAGAAATCTTCGGGGTTCACGCGCACATCCAAGATATTTGCCGCCGTTTTGCTAAATTAGGTTATTTGGCGATCGCCCCAGAGATGTTTGCCCGTCAAGGTGATGTTTCTAAAATCACCGACATTCAAGAAATTGTCAGTAAAGTTGTCTCCAAAGTTCCCGACGCTCAAGTCATGTCCGATTTAGATGCTACCGTCGATTGGGCGCAAAAGTCAGCCAAGGGCAATATTGATAAGTTAGGGATTACCGGATTTTGCTGGGGTGGCAGAATTGTTTGGCTGTACGCGGCACACAACCCGAAAGTCAAAGCTGGCGTGGCTTGGTACGGGCGTTTGGCTAGCGATTCTACGCCTTTGACTCCCAAACAGCCGATCGACCTTGCAGCAACTTTGAAAGTGCCAGTATTGGGGCTTTACGGTGGCAAAGATGACTTAATTCCCAACGATACAGTCGAGAAAATGCAACAACTTCTCAAAACTGGTACCAGCGGTTCCGAAATTGTGCTTTATCCAGATACACCCCACGGTTTTAACGCCGACTATCGCCCCACTTATCGGGAAAAAGAAGCCAATGATGCTTGGAAAAAGCTGCAAGATTGGTTTAAAAAGCACGGAGTTGTTTGAGAGTTTTGAGCAAGGGAGTCGCCAGTGGACAGTTAAAAATATCGTCACTGGTAACTCGACCCAAAATCAAGCAATTTCTTGTTGCAATCCCTCACTCGATTTAGATTTCATGCTGAATAGAACAACACCAACTACTAGAATTAAAACAACAATTGTTCTCCAGTGAATCAAAAAAGGCAAACCCGCTGCTAAAAATATCCGTCTCGGAAAAAAGAGCAGAAAAACTAAGGCAATACTGCCGAGCAAAGCTTTGCGGTTATTGCTGCAATACAGCCACAGCGAAGTCAGAATCGGGAACAAACCTACATAATCGTAAACGTGAGTATATCCCAGAAAGGTGAAGGATATACCCATCAGCAGAGCCAACACATCTTCGCGATTAATTCTATTGCGAAACACCCACAGCACAACCGCTAAAATTACTGCCACAATCTTGATAGCCGGTACCTTCAAGCCTAAAGAAGCGAAAAGACTTTCCATACCAACTTTATCTTGAAACCCCGGTTGATTGAAAGGCAAAGAACTATAGCTGTCTAGAATTCCTTGATGCCATGCTGCCAGCATCCCAACTGGCCCGCCGTACAGCACCAATGGGTAAGCGCTCATAATTATAACCGTTGCCAAGGCTACAGCTAATATTTTCCAGTTCCGTTCTAGCAAAAACCAAATACCCAGCAATAAGCATAGTTGCGGCTTAAAACTGGCTATACCCAAACAGATACCTGCCAATACAAATTTTTGCCGTTGGCTGAAGAACCAAGCAGCCATTGTCCCGGCAAAAGCCATCAAAGAAGTTTGACCCATCCACACAACGTGGGCAGTGAATGGGTTGCCGATAATCATCGCAGCCATCACCAAACTGCCGAGTTGATTTTGACTGTTATTTTGATGTTGGTTGATGGTGCGAACTGTCATCGCAATAATAGCTGCGATTGACAGCAAGTTGAGTAATAGCCAAACGAATTTGGCAACAGGGTAATCGAAAAGACCGACAAACATAAACAATGCGGCTGATTGAGGAGGATAAAAGAAAGCCGCATCTTGAAGCGTGTCAATTTCTTTTATTGTCGCTACACTCTGAGTCAGCATATCGTGGTTGTAGGGATTTAAACCCTTCAGCCAAGCACGCCCAGCAGCGTAAAGTACAGAACCGTCAGCATTTAGCTGGCCATCTCTGCCAATCCCTATTATGCCGAAACAAATTAGAGATAATATACTGACTGCTACAAGACCTAAACCAAAGTTCCGTTTAAACGATTCTGTCATCGAATTATCTCCGGTTTTGTTAACTAATTGAGTGACTGCGTTTAGATTCTAAGATTAATAGCTAAAGTCTTAACATAGTATATAGTTGGTTGTCAAAACATCGGAAAAACTCAATTTAAGTTAATAAAAATAAATATTGTGGCAAGCAGAAAATTTGGTTGTGAAAAAACTAATATTGGCAATCTCAAGATTCTCCGTGTGGCGCATCGCCCTTAAGACAGTTGGGTTTGTGGACGGGACATTGGTAAACTGGGCGGTGTAGAATTATCGATCGACAGGTAAGCCCGTGCTAGACGAACAAGCTAAAAAGACCCTCCTCCGCAAAATCCCTCACGGATTGTACATTTGCGGTGTCAAAGACGGGGAAGAAGTCAACGGTTTCACCGCTAGCTGGGTGATGCAATCTTCCTTTACCCCTCCCTTAGTCGTCAACTGCGTCAAGCAAGACTCCAAATCCCACGCCATGATCAAAGCTAGCGGTGTGTTTGCTTTGAGTTTCCTGGAAGCTGGACAAAAAGAGTTAGCCCAGAAATTCTTCAAGCAGCAGCGCCGCGTTGGCAATAAATTTGAGGATGTAGAATTTTATCTAGGCGCCGAAACCGGTTGTCCGATTATTTCGGATACTCTGGGTTACATTGAGTGCAATGTTGTTGGTGCTGTGGAACACGGAGATCACACGGTTTATGTCGGTGAAGTTATCGGTGCCGGTGTTCATCGCGAGGGCGATCCGTTGCTATTAGAAACGACGGGCTGGAATTACGGCGGTTAACAACTTGGCAATTGGCAATTGGCAATTGGCAATTGGCAATTGTCAGTTGTCAGTTGTCAGTTGACAGTGGTTAATTGTTAGGCGATTGACAATAGATAAAAAATCGCCGACAATTTTGTCAGAATTTTCTAATGTTAAAATTGGCACGTGGACGAAAATACATTTAGCGGGAAGTTGAGCATTGCGAATATGTTTTAAAACTGCGTAATAGAGAGCTTCACAAACATATTTTCCGGCTTCGTAACTGATTTCTGTGGTGCATAAATCAGCGACTAGCGGTTCGAGATTGACTTTTGTTTTCAGAATGTCTGTATCGCAGCAAGCGCAAGATTCTACGGTTAATTTTTCCCGGCTTTCGGCCATGCCGCAGCAGATAATGGTTTCGGGTTGGATTTGGTTGATTTGGGCGATCGCCAAATTCGGCGCTTCCTGAAAATCTACGGGCAGTTTTCTCAAAAAAGTTAGCGAATCAGGCAAAGATTGAATTTGGGAAATTTTGGCTAATAAATCGTCGGAAGAGTTGGATTTCTGATGGGGAAGCCAAGTATCAAATGATGTTAATAAAAATTTTGTTGTCATAAATGATTGGGAATTGGGAATTGGGAATTGGGAATTGGGAATTGGGAATTGGGAATTGGCAGCAACATATAACCAATAACCAATAACTAATAACAACTGACTAATGACTGATTGTATGCAATAATAGCGATATTGATAATATAAGGCAAGTAAGTCAATGTCTGTCATCGCAGTAGTGGACTATGACATGGGCAATCTGCACTCTGTCTGTAAAGGCTTGGAAAATGTGGGTGCAGTGCCAAAAATTACGGATTCTCCTGCTATCATCGAGCAGGCTGATGCGGTGGTTTTGCCGGGAGTGGGTTCCTTCGATCCGGCAATGCAGAATTTACGATCGCGCAATTTGATAGAACCGATAAAAAGTGCGATCGCCTCGGGAAAACCTTTTTTAGGCATTTGTTTGGGTTTGCAAATCCTGTTTGAAAGTTCGGAGGAAGGCGTAGAACCAGGCTTGGGCGTTATTTCGGGCAAAGTCCGCAGGTTTCAGTCGGAACCGGGGCTGACAATTCCGCACATGGGATGGAATCAATTAGAATTTGCTCAGCCGAATCAACCGCTGTGGGAAGGTTTACCCTCCGATCCTTGGGTTTATTTCGTGCATTCTTATTATGTCGATCCGGTTGATTTGAAAGTGCGATCGGCTATGGTGACTCACGGAAGTCAAAATGTGACGGCGGCGATCGCTAAAGATAATCTGATGGCGGTGCAGTTTCACCCGGAAAAGTCTTCGAGTACGGGATTGCATATGCTGTCAAATTTTGTCAGTCTGGTGAGAACAAAAGTTGCTGCTTAGGTAATAGATATCTTGCAAAATGTCTATTAAATCCAGGTACGTAGTTGCGCTTTAGCGCTCTTTTGGGGATATCGGAAAGAGCGCTAAATCCCAAATTACGGACTTCTTAACACAGTCAAAAATATGTTGACTATCAAACGTCGGAAAGAGCGCTGAAGCGCAACTACATACCTCATACCTCAATTAATTTTAATATTTGCCGAAAGAGCGCTGAAGCGCAACTACATACCTCATACCTCAATTAATTTTAATATTTGCGGGAAGAGCGCTTAAGCGCAACTACATACCTCATACCTCAATTAATTTTAATAT
>NZ_JAEQCX010000210.1:0-4366 GCF_020738035.1 Microcoleus sp. PH2017_28_MFU_U_A | reverse complement strand
TCAGCCGAGGCGGGTCAATCCGCTCGAAGTGAAAGCGAAAGGGGAGGGACTTGAAGCCTCCCATGTCATGTAATAGATGACTATACTTTTACCAGCTATTTCTTCACCACTTCACTACTGATATTACCTGCTGTACTCACAAAATAGCTGCTCGTCCACAAAGATGGCAGCTTTTTCAGTTCCGGGAATTCCTCCCGCAAAAAACGACTAGAACGACCTTTGAACAACTTAACTACTAAGACAGGGGTGTCCGTTGGCTTGACGGCTACAAACAAATGTACGTGATCTGGGGCCACTTCTAGCGCCAATATATCCCAACCTTTCTCAATTGACAACTCTAGGAAAATCTGACGAGTTCTAGTCGCCACGTCGCCCAATAAAACTTTTTTGTGGCGCTTGGGGATAAAGACAAAGTGGTAGTTTAGTAAGAACTTAACGTGGTTGTGCGTTTTGTATTCGGCAAGTGGCAGCATAAATAGTTTGTTGATACAAATTGACGTATCCACTATACTCGTTTAGAATAAACAAATTAACCAATATTCAGGAAAACAGAGGTGCCAAAAGAACGAAAAGCAATGGGTGTTCAGCAAGTATTGCTGTCACCAAACAAAGAACTTCAAACATTACTAGAATACCTGTGCCGACAATCCGGAAAACTGTACAACAGTGGTGTATATTTGGCTCGCCAAACTTTTTTTAAAACAGGAAAGCTGTTGACTGGAAAGTTCGACTTATCTTTTGAGCCGTCAGTGGCAAAATCAATGGTTGCTAAGTCGTTGCCATCAACGCCAATGCAGCAAACATTGATGTCGGTCGCAGAAGCCTTTAAATCTTTTAAAGAATTAAGAGATTTGTATATCAAAGGTCAATTATATTTTAAGCCCAAGCCACCGGGATACCTGAAAGGGCCTAATACCAATTCACTATGAAGCTGCACTTCATGGGAAGCCTCAAATCCTTTCCGGTAAAGGATCTATTCCATGCAGCTTCATAGAAAAATGGTATAAGTTGTTCAAAGTAGCTTATCCAAACTCAGGGGGCTTAAGACCTAAACTTATTGGTAATCAGCTAAGATTCTCCTTGGGATTGACGGTAAAGCGGTGGTTTGAAGTTTCCGAATTCTTTCTGCCTATGCCGTCAAATCTTGACTTTTCCAAGGTGAAAGAGTTTACGATTCTACCTAAGAATGGTGCTTTTTATCTTGAAACATCTTACGAGGTTGAAAAAGAACAACACAGCCTAGACATCGATCAAGCGTTATCAATTGACTTGGGAACTGCTGACAATTTAGCAGCCTACCTTGATACATTGGGAAATTCTTTCTTGATTGATGCTCGCGCTATGAAAGCGATGAATCAGCTATGGAACAAAAAAGTAGCAACTAGAAAAGAAGGAAAGGCAGAAGGTTATTGGGATAATTGGCTAGACCGCGCAACCCGAAAACGCAACCACCAAATGCGCGATGGCATTAACAAGACCGCGAAGTTGATTGTTAGCCATTGCTTGGAACACAGCATTGGCAACATTGTTTGTGGCTGGAATCAAGGCTTTAAGTCTAATGCTAATATGGGTAAAAAGAACAATCAAAAGTTTGTTCAAATGCCTTTAGGAAAGTTGAAAGACCGATTAAATCAACTGTGTGACTTACACGGCATCAGGTTTATTGAAACCGAAGAAGCATATACATCCAAAGCTAGTTTTCTTGATGGAGACTCCCTACGCAAGTACGGTGAAAAGCCAGAAGGGTGGAAAGCGTCGGGAAGACGAATTAAGCGTGGATTGTATCAGTCTGCCGATGGAACCGTGGTGAATGCAGACCTAAATGGTTCTGCCAATATCCTCAGAGTGCGATTCGTTTAGCTGAAACCCTTGCTATATAAGCAATGCGGAGGACGGCTAGCCAGGGACGACCTGGATAACTGAGTGGAACATGATGGTGACGGAAGTACCCTAGAAACCGAAGTCCATCCCCCCTGGTGCTGGGGTGAAAGCATATCCCTAGGGACATGGGCAGGAAAACCCAGAACCGACTGCAAGGGATAGAAGGTAAAAGCACTGACAGCCTAAGCCAGTGACTACCAAGCAGAAGTTCTCATGAGTAAAGCGAAAGCTTGAAGGCACGCCTGAATCATCGTGATGTTGAATGGGGTAATAAGGCTGATACCCCAAGCCAAAAGGCAAGGATAAGGAGTTAGCAAATTCTTAGTTGACTAACTAGCACTCCAAAGAAACCCGGTGAATAGTGTCGCTCTAAAAGACTTGAAATGACCACTCGGAACGAAGTAACCCTCTCTCACGCTCTTAGGAGGTCGAATACCTAAGTAGGTTCCAACCACAAGCAGAAAGAGGGTGGGATTGAGTCAGAAGCGAATGCCTCACTGTAATGGTAAGGATATGCTGACAGATTCACGATGTCTTGGAATGAAGAATCTTGAGTGAGAGATTAAATGTCTAAAACGCTGAACAATCAGACGGTGGAATGGAAGGCTTTACCCTGGCGAAAGTTAGAGGTACGAGTCTTCAAGCTCCAAAAGAGAATCTTCAAAGCCTCTAGTCGTGGCGACGTTAAAGCAGTTCGGAGACTCCAGAAGACTTTGATGAGGTCTTGGTCGGGTAAGTGTCTCGCGGTAAGGAAGGTTTCGCAGGATAACCAGGGTAAGAAAACGGCAGGTGTAGATGGAATTAAAAACCTAACCCCCCATGCCCGTCTTGTCTTGGTAACTCATCTCAAAGTGACTGGGAAGTCCAAACCTACCCGCAGAGTGTGGATTGATAAGCCGGGAAAAGTCGAGAAACGACCTCTTGGTATACCCACGATGTTTGACCGTGCCTTACAAGCCCTAGTAAAACTGGCACTTGAGCCAGAATGGGAAGCTAAATTCGAGGGAAATTCCTTCGGATTTCGACCTGGACGTTCTGCCCATGATGCGATTGAGACAATCTTCAAAAATGTCAGCCTAAAAGCCAAGTATGTGCTTGACGCTGATATCTCACAATGTTTCGACTGCATAAACCATAAAGCACTGCTCCAAAAATTGAATACATTCCCGACATTACGCAAGCAAATTAAAGCTTGGTTGAAATCAGGAGTGATGGATAGCGGAGTATTCTCAAACACCAAGGAAGGTACACCGCAGGGTGGAGTCATTTCTCCACTTCTGGCAAACATAGCCTTACACGGGTTTGAGGATTTCATTACAAGCTTCTACACAATCACCAGAGGGATAGTAACGACTACCGGAAGGAAAAGTACTACTAGGGTTAAACCTACGCTAGTAAGATATGCAGATGATTTTGTGATACTCCATGAGTCTGAGGAGTTTGTAACCCTCCTGAGACAAAAAGCAGACGAATGGCTAAAAAACATGGGACTAGAATTGAAGCCAAGTAAAACGCGAATATGCCACACCTCTGAGGGGTTCAACTTCTTAGGGTTTAATGTGCGCCAGTACAAAGTAGGGGCATACAGAGCGGCAACTTTATCTAAGGGTAATCAATATTCCCCTAGTAAAGAAGTAATAAATCTAGGCTTTACAACAATCATCAAACCCACAAAGGAAGCAGTCAAGAGACATCTTGACAAGATAGGACAAGTAATAGATAAACATCATAATGCCCCTCAAGAGGCATTGATAAGCCGTCTCAATCCGATAATCAGAGGATGGTGTAACTATTATGCGTCATCTGTGAGTAAGGAAACATTTAACAAATGTGACCACCTCACCTATCAAAAGCTTCTCGCATGGGCAAAAAGCAGATGCACCAAAACTAACGCCCACGATACTGTTAGTAACTACTGGCGTACCGTAGGCAAAGACAACTGGACATTTGCCACGTCAGGCGGAACAGCCTTGGTGAAACATTCAAGTACTCCAATAGTACGCCACACCAAGGTTCAGGGTGCAAGAAGCCCGTTTGATGGAGATTTAGTCTACTGGGGTAAGCGTATGAGTAGCCACCCGGAACTGTCTTCCAGAGTAGCCACTCTCTTGAAAAGGCAGGCTGGGAAATGTGTACTCTGCGAGCTGAGTTTCAAATACGGCGATTTATGGGAAGTTGACCATGTTATCCGTACTTCTAGAGGAGGTAAGGATGAATATAGTAATTGGCAGCTTCTTCACCGCCACTGCCACGACTTGAAAACGGCAACAGACGGAGATGTCCGTTTGGAGAACTGGGATGACAACCCGTTCTAGTGTTAAAGGTACTCATAACAAGAGCCAGGTCATTGAGGAGCCGTATGTGGTGAAAGTCACAAGTACGGTTTGTGCGGTTCGTTGATTGAAACCAAAGTCTCATAAAACTTAGGAGGAAAATCGTCTCTACACCGCCTTGAGTGCAAACTCAGAAATATAGTAGAGATAAC
>NZ_JAEQCX010000209.1:0-4374 GCF_020738035.1 Microcoleus sp. PH2017_28_MFU_U_A | reverse complement strand
TGATGCCGAGTTTTACCGTTCCGACTAACTTCTTTTGAGCCACAATTAGGGCAACAATTAATTTCTAATGTCATATCACGCTATGGCAAACACTTCTCTAATTATAGCTTGCTCCGATCCTTTCCTTCAGGGCACTACCCTGGTTTCAAACGGCAGTTGGCCCGTCAGCATTTCATAGAGAGTTGCGCCGAGAGAGTAATAGTCGGTGCGATAATCTAGGCTGCGGTTCATTCTGCCAGTTTGTTCTGGAGAGATATAGGCGAGAGTGCCTTCTAGAATATGGGGATGCTTGAGGGTGGGTTGTTCGGTTAATTTGTCGGGCGCGAAGACGCTGGCTATCCCAAAGTCAATGATTTTGAGTTGGTTGGTGCTGGGATTGAAAACTATGTTGGCAGGGTTGATATCTTTGTGTATGATGTTGGCGCTGTGAATGTCGCCCAAAATGTCGGCTATTTGAATGGCGAAGCTCAGAGATTCGGATAGAGTAAAGGGGCGAGAGTGCATCAACCTTTTGAGAGATTCTCCTCCGAAGTCTTCGAGAACGATCGCCAAAGTGCGATCGTACTGTTCTAAGCTGTAAGCTCGGATGACTCCTGGGTGATTTAAGCTGCGGATGATGTCATATTCTTGTTTGTGACGGGCGAGTGCAGCCGGAGTGGGGTACTCTTGCTTGAGTATCTTGAAGATTACGTGCTGGCTGTCGGTCGATCGCACGCCCCGGTAAACTAGAGATCGATCGCTTTCATAGATTTTCCTGAAAATTTTGTAGCCTGGAAAGTGGAGCATAACCGCAGAATCTTAGAGAGCAGCAGCGTTTATCCTAGTGTAGCCACTGATATGTGTTAATCGCTACCACCACAAATATTCTCAGACTTGCCTGTAAGCTCTCAACCACGAGCTCGATCGATCGCAAATCCTCAATCTAAAATCCTCAATCTAAAATCTTCAATCTAAAATCTAAAATCAAATAACCCTGCCTTTGTGTGCAAGCATTCAAGGCAGGGTTATTATGGAATATTCGGAATTCTGAGCGAGTAGTCCATGGCGGGCGAGGCCGGATTCGGCTGCCAAGCGTTGCACTACTCGCCCAATCGAGTTATTTTAGAGCTACGTTCGGCCAACATCAGCACTATATAAATAGTCATTACATAACCGGCGGCTAGAATGGGAATAATTAGAGGAATATCGCGATAAATCATAATTAGAACCAAAAGTCAAGGACGAGGAGGAGGACGGGACAAGTTCAAGACCTACTACATTAATTCAGCACGCAAGACTATGCCTTGGTTCTGAAGGCTACTTTTCCATATCAGGCTTGCCGAAAAACTTAGGCGTTCCCGGTGAGTCGATTTGAGATTTTCCATTTTTCGATTTTAGATTTACTCGGCAGATAAATCTGGGAGCTTCAACTAAGATCTAAAATTTTGGGCTACCCACGACAATTGTCGTGGCTTCTACCCGTTTTTGGGCGAGGTCAATAATGATTTACTGCTTTACAGATGCTTGAACAGCGTAAAACCATCCACTTTAGCTGCTTTGAGCTACCGTGCACATCTCATGCGCTAGTCTTAACTCCTGAAAATTTTTAGCCACAAGAAACTAAAAATCTGTCCCAGAAATTTTCGCTGCGATCGACTAACAAGGCTGGCTCTACGAAACTCTTACAGGCATCTGAAAGCTACCTGCCAGCCAGGCTCAATTACAGCCTGTACTTAATGTATAGAATTGTTTAAATCCTTAATACCTATAATAACACAGCGTTTCTGGGATTTAGTTATTTTTTGGCAGTGTGCTTAACAATTCGATACAATAGGAGCAACCCCTCTGGCAGCAGGCTACTCGCCTCTGGCAGTTGGGCGAGTCCTCGCTGGCGACAGACCACAAATAACTGCCGATCGCCTAGATTTTTGTTCCCTATTGCAGAGAATTGTCTTAAAATAAAGATATGATATGTAAAATTTTGTTACTTTACGGCTTGAGTCGGCGTATCCATGATCTCTAGCACTCTCCTATTTTCCTCGGTTGAAGAAGACCTGCGACTGTTGACAGAAAACTTAAAACAGTTAGTGGGTGCCCGTCATCCCATCTTGTACGCGGCTGCAGAATACTTATTCGGCACAAAGGGAAAACGGGTGAGACCCGCAATAGTCTTGTTGATGGCCAAGGCGACGATGCCCGATCGGGAAATCACCGAAAAACACCGCCGCCTCGCGGAAATCACAGAAATGATCCACACAGCCAGTCTAGTCCACGACGACGTGGTGGACGAGTCGGATCTGCGGCGGGGAGTACCGACAGTACACAGTCGGTTTAACAACCGAGTGGCAGTATTGGCGGGAGATTTTCTGTTTGCTCAATCTTCGTGGCACTTGGCAAATCTGGACAACCTGCCAGTAGTCAAACTGCTTTCAGAAGTGATTATGGATTTAGCTGAGGGCGAAATTCAACAGGGACTAAATGGATTTGACACCAGTTTGTCGATCGAAGCGTACTTAGAAAAAAGTTATTACAAAACAGCGTCTTTAATTGCCAACAGTTCTAAAGCAGCGGGCTGTTTGAGCGAGGTTTCAGCAGAAATAGCAGACGATTTGTACAACTACGGTCGCAACATTGGTTTAGCATTCCAAATAGTAGATGATATATTGGATTTCACTGCTTCAACGGAAACTTTGGGGAAACCCGCAGGCTCTGATCTGATTAGTGGTAATTTGACAGCACCAGCACTATTTGCCCTAGAAGAAAAGCCTTATTTGGAAGTTCTAATAGAACGCGAGTTCGCCCAAGAAGGAGATCTAGAGCAGGCTCTGGCGCTGGTAGCAGATTCTCAAGGTATAGAGCGATCGCGAGAACTAGCAACAAATCACGCACAGAAAGCTGTCGAATACTTAGCTGCGCTGCCCCATTCAGAATCCCGTCAAGCCTTGATTGATTTAGCAGATTACGTTTTGAGCCGGCTGTATTAGAGGTTAAAAAGTTGCACGGTAGGGGAATTGGTAATGGGGAGTTGGTAATGGGGAATTTCCTATTACCAATTCATCAGAAATTTAATTATCGCGCTTCTTAAGGATGGCGAATTAAATAATTTACACATATTTGTGGGATGGGCCAGAAGAAGCATAAAACTTGTGGAAGTTATTTAATTTTCATTCCTAAGTGAGTTCCCGAGAGCGCAAGCAATGAAATATTACCGATTACCTATTACCGATTCCCGATTCCCGATTCCCTGACATACTTCACTGCCATTGAGAAAGGGAGAATCTCATTTTTGTAAAAAGCATTTTTTTCTTATAGATAGTGCGAGCGTCCCCGCTCGCGTATTATACGATACGCGAGCGGGGACGCTCGCACTATCTAAATGCAAAACTGAGATGCTCCCTTGAGAAAGGCTATATTTAGGCAATATCTGGTGGTGGAGCCGATCGATACTGTTGCAAGTAAACATTGATTAAGTCTTGCACTTGTCGGCGAGGGATTTCCGTCCCGACTTCCTGATTGCCGGGATTTTCAAAAAAAACAATACTGTCGAGACCTTCAAGAGCAATCATCTGAAATAAAATGTGAGTGACAGGCAACTGTACGGGCTTGACGCTCCCGCCCCCAGCCGCCGCAGCGCAGGACGCATCTTTAAGAGTGGGAAAAGCATAAATCACCTTCTTCTCCTGTCCCGGTTGCTTGAGATTGCTCAAAACTACGATCGCCCAACTTTCGTCTACCGATTGCAGGATCGAGTATTCGAGGTGCTGTAGCTGTTGGGCAATTAAAACCAGCGCCGGGGCGATCGCCTCTAAGATTTGTGGCGTCGAACCGTCAGGCGGAGCTTGCTCGATTAGTGCTTGAATCTGTATATCTAAATCCATCAGTCAGTTCATTTGAGATTTGAGTTTAATAATGTCAGGGTAACGGGTGAAGGTGCAAGTATGTAATAACTGGCACTGCCGCATATTAAGCTAAAATGCGAAATCTGAAGTCCCATAAATTTGATTGATAGATATGAAACATATAGCCAAATATAGCCTTTTTTAGCAAAAATTCTGGATTTTTTAGATTAATTCACGCTTTACCCTTCAATCCGAAAAATATCGTACCTGATGCTCGATTTAGTTGATGCGGGTGTCCCTGGCGGATGCAAATTTTATAACTATGTACGAAAAAAAAGTTTTCTGCTCAAAATTATCTCGTCCTCACCACCAAAAATCCCTGGTTAAACCTGGTTGGTGGCGGATAGTACATTTGGGACACATCAAGAAAAAGCAGCCGTCAGTGTTTTTTTGACAAACCTCTGCCTAAAGGCGAGAGGATTCTTGCTTCAGTGGGATTCCGACGAATTTACCCTCGGCAAGCATCTTGACCGTATGCCCTACGGCTGCAAGTCCT